>JACDGM010000182.1 GCA_013815325.1 Chthoniobacterales bacterium | reverse complement strand
AGGTCCTTCGCCCGGGTGCCGATCACGATCGCGAGTTCGGTTTCGAAGTCGGTCTTGTGTTCGGGAAACGCGATCTCGATCGTTCCCTCGTGCGGGAGGAGCGAGCTCGGCGCCTTGAACCAAATGAGCGGCGAACCAATTTCGCTCCGCTGCATCTCTTTGATGTGATCGGCATAGTTCAAACCGACCGCGATCACCTTGCCTGGATCGACCGGGAGGTCGATGACGAGCTCGCCTAACGAGCGCACTTCGCCGCTGAAATCGACTCCCCGCCAGAAGGGCTGCCGCAGGAGATGCACCTCGCCGCTCCGCACCTCTCCGTAAACCCGCGCGCCATGGAAAAGGAAGCCGCCGAAGGTGCGCATAAGCGCCCGGAGCTTTCGCCCGCGCGGCGGACCCGTCAAGCGCGGCCCAGCGCCGGGAATTTCCCCTAACGAGTCGAGCGGGGCACGAGGGCCACGAAATCGCGCACGGTTTTTTGCCCGGCTATGGAGAAAGCCTCGTCCCCTGCCGCGACCCAAAAAGCGCTCGAAGAACCGCCATCGAGATTCAAGGCGCGCGCAAACTTCTGCTCGCCGGCCACGTTCGTTAGGCAAAGAATCTGGCCGAGCTCGGCCAGCGAAACCGCGGAGCAGAAGCCGAGAGCTCCAGTGCTGCCGTTTTCATTCACGGCTGCGAACGTTCGCCGTGCCGCGCGCATGTCGTTTAAGCCGTTCACGGGATCTCCCCGCTCAACGAGGAGCGGTCCACATTGCACCGCGTTTTTGATTTGAGCGCTCATTTTGAAATGCGACGCCCTCACGATATCGACGCGCTTCGGCGTCGCCAGGAGCACTCCGCTGAGCAACCGCGCCATGCTCAGCCGTTGGATTTTTTTCCCGGCGCTTACGAGCAAACCAACGGGCGCGTCCTGCGGATCAAAATAGCCGCCGTTCACTCCCGCCAGCGCGTGCTCCTGCGCCATCGCCTCAGCGAGGTCGCGCCGCGGCGCTTCCGCCTGGTCAATCACCCGCAACGCAGTCGCGCGCGGATGAAAAATCGCGAAGTGCAACGTGGCTCGGCCGCCCGTCTCGTCGTTCGCCACCACGGTTTGATGGTGCTCGACCGATTCGTTAGGCGGATTCTCGCGGTCCGAGCTCACCACCGTCCAAGCGGCACTCGCGTATGCGGCCGAGGCGAGCCAGAGAGTCAGCGTGCGGAGAAGAATCTTCAACACTTCTACCCGCCGGCCTTTAAGACCGCGAAGGTGCGGCTGCCTTTGCGGTCGAGATAAAGAAGGATGCCGCGGCGCGGATCGGCATTCGTTAGGGCGGTCCGGAAGGTGGCAACGTTGCTGACCGCCTTGCCGTCCACTTCCGTGATCACGTCCTCGCGCCGGATGTCCTGCGCCGCCGCGATGCTGCCGTCTGCGACGTCCGTGACGATGACGCCTTGCTGCACGCTCAATTTCAGCCGGGTCGCGACTTCCTTCGTCAGGTCCTGCACCTGCAGCCCGAACTTGTTGATCTCCTCCGGGCGCGGTTCGCTAGGAGGCGTCGCCTGAGGCGCGGCGGGTTGCGCGATTTCGTTGGGCAATTCCCCTGTCGTGACCGCGATCTTCATCGTCTGGCCTTTGCGCCAAACTCCGAGCTCCACATTCTGCCCGACCTTTTTTTTCAAGATCTCGCGCTGAAGTTGCGCATCGCTCAGGACCGGCGCGCCATCGACATCGGTGATGACATCGAAGGGGCGCAGGTCGCTTTTATAGGCAGGCGCGTCGGCTTCGATCGTGCGCACGACGACGCCTTTGTCGATGCCTTTGAACAGATCGCGCATCGCTGGATTGTCGCCTAGCGTCTCGATGCGAATGCCGAGCCAGGGCCGGACGATCTTCTGGCCGGAGATAAGTTGCTGTCCGATTTCGTTGACGAGATTGCTCGGGATGGCGAACCCGAGGCCGCGATTGAGGCCGTTAATGAGGGTGTTCATGCCGACCACCTTGCCGTCGATGTCGCAGAGCGGGCCGCCACTGTTGCCGGGGTTGATCGAGGTATCGGTCTGGAGGTAATCCGCGATGTTATAGCCGCCGGTTTCGAGCAGCTTGTTGCGGCCTTTGCCGCTGATCACCCCAAAGGTAAAAGTGTAATCGAGCTTAAATGGCGCGCCGATCGCAAAGGCGAATTGGCCGACCCTCACGCTGTCGCTATCTGCGAGCTGCACAACTGGTAGATTGGTCGCGTCGACCTTGATCACAGCGACGTCGGTCTTCTCGTCCGTCCCGGCGACTTTGCCGGGGAATTCCCGGCCGTCCTTCAGCTTCACCTCCACTTTGTCGGCACCTTCGACGACGTGGAAATTCGTGTAAATGAAGCCGTCCTGCCTAACGATAAAGCCTGAGCCTTCACTCTGCACTGGCTCGGGCGTGCGCTGGCCCGGACGCGGATCGGGATCGTCCGGCGGCTGAAAAAAAAGATCGTCGACCGAGGTGTCGCTGCCGTCGGATTTCTTCGTCACTTCGATGATGACGACGCTTGGGGCCACGGTCTCGAAGACTTTCTCGAAAGCGCTGTTCAGTTGGTGGACCACATCTTTGCCGGGAGCAGCTGCTTCCTCGGGAATGGTCGGCGTCGGCTGGGCTGCGGGTGGCGGCGCGCTGGGCGCCGGTTGGGCACGGAGAGAGATGCCTAACGACATCAGGATAAGAATGCTGAAAACAAAACGGTGCATAAGAGGGCGGTTTGGACAGGGGCGCGGCGAGCGCCGTTCAATAGAGCCGGGAAGCACGAAGCGGGCAAACCGACGCGCCGCCCTAATCTTGCTCCTGCTCCTGATCCTGCTCCATCCTTTGAGATTAGGAGCAGGAGGTGCATTACGCACCCGCAAGTGCCTTCATTGACACGATAGTTAGCGCCCTTAACCTTTTCTTCGAAATCAAAATGCTTACTCTTGCCGACGGCAGAAAGGACGGGAAAGAGTTCATCTCCATGGCGCCCGGTTATTTCCCGGAGATCGCGCCGGAACTCTGGAATGACTGGAAATGGCAGCTCAAGAACCGCGTCACGACCCTGGCGCAGCTCGAGCAGCATCTCGTGCTTTCGGAAGAAGAGCGCGCGGGAGTTCTGCTCTCGGGGGACAAGCTCGCGCTCGCCATCACGCCTCATTTTTTCAACCTGATCGAGCGCGATAATCCTGACTGCCCAATCCGGCGTCAGGTCATTCCGCGGATCGAGGAGACTTGGGCGTCGCCTTACGACATGGCGGACCCGTGCGGTGAAGATTCTCACATGCCGGTGCCGGGGTTGGTCCATCGGTATCCGGATCGCGTGCTCTTTCTCGTGACAGATCGTTGCGCGAGCTACTGCCGCTATTGCACGCGCAGCCGCGTCGTCAGCGGCGTCGGCGAACAGGAATTGCACACGGAGTTCGAAGCGGCTTTCCGTTATCTCGAAGAACACACCGAAGTGCGCGACGTGCTCTTGTCAGGTGGCGATGCGCT
>JACDGM010000181.1 GCA_013815325.1 Chthoniobacterales bacterium | reverse complement strand
CATTCCCGTTTCGCGACTCTCAGTGACAGAAGCGGACTGGAGACGACTAAGCGGTTGCACGAAAGAGGTTAAAAACGACGCTTTGCGCGATCCCACTGGGACAGCCGCCGACGCGTTTGGACGCGAAACGACTACCGGAGGTGAGTCCAGAGGTGAGTCAGCGTCCCGGACTTTGATCAGCGGAAGCTTGGCCACGGCTTCGGAAACTGGCAGCAGATTCGCGTCCGTGTAGGTCTTCGCAGTCAGGCGCATGTCACTGTGCCGCATAAACTCCATTGCCGTTCTCGGTGACACGCCGGCCAGCGTTAACATCGTGCCGCATGTTTTGCGGAGTGAATGAAAGTCAGCGTATTCGCCGCGATCGTTCACATAGGGAATCCGCGCCGCTTCCAAGTCCACCCGAAATCGATTCATGCGAGGCATCAATCGATCAAAGACAAGGGAGGCCGCACTTCCGCCCGCAGCTCGTAGCCGACACACCGCAGCCGTTGCATCCTCTGAAAGCGGGAGCTGCGCCTGACGATGATTCTTTGAGATG
The DNA here is from genome assembly GCA_013815325.1 of Chthoniobacterales bacterium. GTDB lineage: Bacteria > Verrucomicrobiota > Verrucomicrobiia > Chthoniobacterales > UBA10450 > Palsa-1392. Next base: position 2,953 of record JACDGM010000181.1, on the reverse strand, counting down.
GACGCTCGCACATTCACGAACGGCTGCGGAGTGTCCAGGTGCACGTCCGCCCATCGCAGTTGCTGCATTTCCCCTCGCCGCAGTCCGGTACGTGCCGCCATTAGATAAACGACGCCTCGCGGTCCACTGACATCAAAAAGGCGCTGCAACTCTTCGGTTGTGAATGCCCTCCTCTCACGTTGCGCCGCGACACCAGTTTGTGCCCGTTGAACAAAGCGAAGAGGATTAGGACCGACGCGCGGCTCCAACCAGTTCATCAGTCCAGAGATCGCGTTGAGGTATTCGTTGAGAGTTTTAGGCGCTTTCTTTTGCTTTGCCCGCCATGCTTCGAAGGACTCCGGCGTTACGTGGCGCGCAGTAACCCAGCCGCATTCTCGGATGAGCTTGTCGAGCTTGCGGCCGAGTTCGAGAACGTATTTCTGATCACATCGAATCGCTCGCCGGCTGTCGCAGTACGTGTGCGCGTGCGTAGACAACGAAAGTGCTATCGCATCGCGCTGATTCCTCGGAGCGATCAAGCCTTCTCGTTCCCGCTCGGCGTCGACGATAATCTTCCTCAGCATCTCTTGAGCGACCTGCTTGTCACTGACACCGAGTGCAACGTCCGTATCCGTCGGGTCGCCAGCCAATCGATACCGACCAGTGTAGGTCGGCGCGATGTGCCGTTTGCCGTTCTTCTGCCGCTTCGCCCTGAACACGAATTCTTTCACGCGTGATGCCCTCCAATTGCTCTCGCCTGCATATATCGGTTGAGTTCCTGGGTACGAATCCGAAGGCTGCGCCCGACACGAAACGCTGACAGTCTACCGCGTTCGATTTCCCTGCGTAAAGTTCGCGAGCAAACGCTGAAATGCTTAGCAGCCGAAGCGATGGTCACAGAGTCAGCTTCTTGTTTGCCTTCAATATTAGCGCTCATGATATGATCGCCTTCCCGATTCTTTCAGAACGGCCTTACGTTTCTTTCGGGCTCGCTGTTTGCGCTCGATCTCCCGTTGCTTTCTCTCAGCCGTCAGTTTTTTCTGGTAGGCGCCTTGGAAGCCACCCTGCCGGACTTGCAACGCGTCATGCTTGAAAGCGGCTTTCAGTCGCGCAGTAATCCGCTTCCCTTTCGGTCGCGGCGGTCGACCGGCTTTCAAATCCTGTTGGTTGCGATCCCAAATCTCTCGCATCGACACATATTTGCGGCCTAAGAACGCGAAATCCGTGAGTTTGCCGAGGCGAACCAATTCTCCAACCCGCTTCGTGCTGACATCCAGCAGCAGCGCGGCCTGCGCATGGTTCAGAAGGCCTTTTTCCTCTACCATCGCGTCGCTCATTTTCTGAAACTCGCGTTGAGCCTGGACTCGTGCCTGCGCTCTGTCATCGGTTGAGGATTGCAGCGCGAATGTCGATGATGAGGTTAGTGTCATGTCAGTAACGGTTACTTAGAATACGGAAACCTCCGTTACCTAATGCGTCAAACCCTATTATTTGAAGAGCCGCTTCGCGGGTCGCTCGCCGCGACAGGCAGGTTAAGGCGAACGCTTTTTTACCTGCAAGTTGTAACCGCGCTTCAAGTCACGCTGTAGCGTTCGCTTCCGCCCACGCGTGCCTGCCTTCGCGGAAGCCGTAGAACACAATCACCAGTCCAGCAAGCGGGTCGGCCCACCACCAGCCGCAAAGCGCATTGAAGATTAGTCCGAGCAACACGGAGCCGGCCAGGTACGCATCCACCAGAGTCACGCGCGCCTCGGTCTTTAAGACCTGGTTATTGAGAGCGATTCCGGTGCGGTGTTTGCCCGCAGCCAGCGCGAGCATGGCTGCCAGAGTAAGTGAAAGCCAGACGATGCCCAACGGCGACGTGCTCGGATGCACGCGCAGCAAGAAGGTGTGGGCAGACTGGCCGAGAATGTAAATGGCGAGAGCGAAGAACGAGATGGAGATCAGCCGAAGCGCCCGCTTCTCGCGCCCCTCGTGAATGCCGCGCAATTGCCAGATGACAACCGTCGAAGCGCCGATCTCGACCAGCGAATCGAGGCCAAAGCCTGCCAGTGCGACCGAATGCGCGGCGAAGGCCGCAACGATGACGACGACCGTTCCGACGACGTTCCACCCGAGCGTCAGGTATTCAAGCAATAGCCCTCGGCGAAGAAGCGCCGATCCGTCGATGCGATTAGTCACGGTTCAGAAGCTGATCGCCGTATTTCATTTTTACGAACGCAAAACTGGTCGTTTGGCGCGCCGAACTGGATGTGGCGGAAGTAGGAGACGCCAACCGTTTGCCGGTTGGTCACCGCGACATTCACGCCGATCTCGTATTCCTGTTTCTGCGTCGGCTCGGGATCGAATTGCCCGACGTTCTCGTAGCGGTGATAACTCAGCTGCACGTTCCACGCCGGCGCAAAGCGGTAATCAAGCGTGCCCGAGAGATCGTAGAAGGGGCGGATCCCATCGAGTTTTTTCTCGCCAAGCGCAGCGGTCGTGAGCGTGAGATTCTTGCCAATCGGCAACGTGTAGGTTAACCCGGCGATCGCCCAGCCGTACTCGTCGGGGAATTTGAAGTTATGGTGGTAGAGCAAACCAGCGCTCAATCCGAATCCCGCCGCGATCGGCCGGTTATACATCAACTGCCCTTCAAACTTCGGTTCGTTGATATTATGCCGCAGCTCTCCCCGCGGATCTCTGTTGTAAGAGCCATCGATGTAATACTCCAGCCGAGTATCGAAAGAGCCGCCGAACGACGGCGCGTAGGAAGGTTGAGCGTGATGCCGATCGCGAAGGCGAGGCCGGAGCTCTTCGGCCCATGGCTGTGCCCGGGAGAGGATCACGCTCGAACGCTGGCCGTACCGCCTTGCGGGACGGAAGTGAATCGGCCGTAGCGCAGCGCGAGAGTCGGCAGCACCAAAAGGTTAAGCGCCGTGGATGTAATCAGGCCGCCAAGGATCACAATCGCCATCGGCCCTTCGATCTCGCG
>JACDGM010000180.1 GCA_013815325.1 Chthoniobacterales bacterium | reverse complement strand
TCCACAATCCATGATCGCCCGCGTGCTGATCGCTCAGGATGCCGATCATCCCGCCGCTCCGCAGGAGACCGATCGCTTCCTTGAAGCCTTCGCTTCGGTCGAAAAGCTCCACCCCAAAACGCGCCCGTTGTTGCCTAACGAAATCATCAATCCGGCGATTCCCCAGTTTCTGATAAACCGTGCTGAGCGGCGCATAGCCGAAGTAGTGCGGCAGGATCTGGGCGAAAAGCTCCCAGTTGCCGAGATGACTGAGCGCGAGCACGACCGGCCGGCCGGCGCGCAGATGACGATGCACGTCGTCGACGCCCTCAGTCGCGACGAGCGCCGCCACCTCCGGCAGCGGCATCGAGTTGAGCTTCATCCCGCTGAGGAGATTCGCGCCGAGTCGCTGGAAATGCCGGCGCACGAGCCGCCCTTTCTGCGTGCCCGTGGTTTCGTCGCCGAAGGCGATCTGCACGTTGCGGCGCGCAAGCCGGCGATAATTTGGCAGCGCCATCCAGGCGAGAAAGCCGAGGAATTCACCGAGCGCAAAAACCGCGCCTAACGGCAACGCGATGATGAGCACGAGTGCGGCGCGGTAGAGAAAGTAAACGCAGAAATCGGCCATGCAGATCAGCCCGCGCCCGCTGGGAGGCTTTGCCGCAGCACCGTAAATTTGCCTGCGAGCGCCTGCAATCATAATAATATGTCCTCGTGCAACGGCGCCTTCTTCAGACCGTGCGGTCGGATTTTGCGCGCCTTGTCGCGCGCAAGTTTGGGCCCGCGCGCCTCCTCGTGCTGGGTCACGGGCCGGGACAGCTGGCCGAGAAGATCGAGGGCACGCTCTGCTCCGGCCTCGCAGAGCTGAACGCGCTCCCGCAAAACGGAAGCCAGCCGCGGTTCGACCTCGCCATCTGGTTTTACCCGCCGCAGGAGGAAGCGGGCGATGACGTGGAAACGATCGCTCGCCTAACGACTTTGGCCGATGATCTCGTGATCGTGCCCGATCAGGGCGCCGATCTGATCGAGCGCCGCCCGCAACTCGTCGCGGACTTCAGCATGCTCGGATTCTTTCCCGACTACGGATCCGACGTCGTCGAAATCGATTCCAGAGCGGTGAGACTCCAGCGCCGCAGCATTGCGTCCGAAGCATTCATCCCAGCGGCGGAGCGCGGGTTCGCGCGGCTCAACACGCAGATGCTCGGATTGCAACGGACCTTGCGCACCCGTCTTTCGGAGTTGGAAGCCGCCGATCGCCACATCGCGCAGCTCGAGGAGAAGGTGCTCAAACTCAAGAAGGCCAGGCGCGACCTGAAACAGCTGAAAGAGGAAAAGCAGGCGCTGCGCAAATCGCCTGAGCGAAAGATTGGCCAGGTGTTTCTGGCGCCGTATCGTCTGCCGCAGAAACTCCTGCGCGAAGTGCAAAAGCGCTGGCCGGAGTTGCGCCGCGGTGCGCAACCGACCGCGCCTCACGACTATCAAAAGTGGTTCGAACGCCATCGCGTCACGCCGGCGCAAGCCGCGGCCATGCGGGCGGAAGCGCGCACCTTTTCGAGTCAGCCGCTGATCAGCATCATCACTCCGATCTTTAACACTCCCGTCGTTTGGCTCGAGGAAGCGGTCGCCTCGGTCGAGCAACAGGCTTATGAAAATTGGGAGCTGCTCCTGATCGATGACGCCTCGACCGATCCCACGACGCTCGAGGCGCTGGCGGAGATCGAGCAGCGCGATCCGCGCCTGCGGCTGCTGCGTCTGGAAAAAAACAGCGGCATCTCGGTCGCCTCTAACCTGGGACTGGAAGCGGCGCGCGGAGATTGGATCGGGCTGCTCGATCACGATGATCTGCTCGAGCTGGATGCGCTTTTTCAAACGGCGAAACTGCTGCAGCAATATCCCGACGCCGATCTGATTTATTCCGACGAGGACAAGCTGACTGAAACCGGCTTCGACGCGCCCATGTTCAAGCCAGATTGGTCGCCCGATTTTTTTCTCTCCTACAATTACCTCTGCCATTTCACCACCATCCGGCTGGCGCTCGTGCGCGAGCTCGGCGGCTTTCGGCCCGACTACGATTTCGCGCAGGACTACGATCTTTTCCTCCGAGTGATGTCGCGAACGACCCGCATCCATCACGTGCCGCGCATCCTTTACCATTGGCGGCGGAGCGAAGGCTCCACCTCCACGAACATCCGCTCCAAACCGAACGCGCTCGAAGCGGCACGACGCGGGTTAAGCGATTTCCTCGCGCGCGAACAACAGGACGGCCATGTTGCGATCGATTGGCGCACGCACGGCTTCCGCATTCGGCGGCACCTTAAGGAAGAGAAGAAAATTTCTATCATCATTGCCACGCGCGACCGCATCGATCTGCTGGCGCGCTGCATCGCGAGCGTGGAAGCGAAAACATCCTACGGAAATTACGAGATCGTCGTGGTCGATAACGACAGCCGGTCGGAGGAAGCGCGCGATTATTTTCGGACTTTTCCCCATCGGTTGTTGCACTACGAGGGACCGTTTAACTTTTCCGCGATCAACAATCTTGCGGTCGAGCAGACGGAGGCGCCGTGGATTTTGTTTTTAAACAACGACACCGAAGTCATCGCGAACGATTGGCTGACTGCGATGGCTGAGCATGTGCAGCGGCCGGAAGTCGGCGCGGTCGGTGCGCGCCTGCTTTTCCGGGACGAGACGATCCAACATGCGGGGGTGGTGCTCGGGGTGCGCGGAATGGTGAAGCACGCCTTTTATGGATTCCCCGCGGAGTCGCCCGGAGTTTGCCGCCAGTTGCAAATGACGCGCAACTACAGCGCCGTCACGGCCGCTTGTCTCCTCACCCGGCGCGATGTTTTCCAAGAGGTTGGCGGGTTCGATGAAGAGCAGCTGCCGATCATTTTCAACGATGTCGATCTCTGCCTTAAAATGCGCGCGGCGGGATACGTCATTGTTTACACACCTTTCGCCAAGCTTTACCACGAGGAGTCCGCTTCCCGGCGGGCGAGCGTAGAACCAAGCGAAGCGGAGGTTTTGCGGGCCCGCTGGCCGGAGGTGATCGCGCATGATCCTTATTACAATCCAAACCTCTCCCGCGAGCACGCCGACTTTTCGTTAGGCGAATAAACGCGGTTTTTTGGCAATGAAGAAAAATGAGGACTACTGGCAAGGGCTTGCGCCCGCAGCGCGCGCGGCCTTGGCGTTGCGCGATTACACTGTTCGGTCGATCGCCGAGGAGATTGCTGAGGTTGGGGTCGATGCCGTCAAGCTCACCACGGCTGATCGCAGGGCTCCGGAGATCGCCACCGCCTGGATTCCTGGCGTGGAAATTTTCGCCCGCACGGTTTATCCGCAACGGCATCGCGGATCGTTCGGAGAATTCGTTAGGCGCGACGAGGGAGCGCTTGCACAAATCGGATTGTGGCCGCAGCAGTGGGCGGCGGCACGGATGTTTGCGCAGACGGCGAAAGGCTTTCATGTGCATCCGCCACGTATCCCGGAGGGTGTCTCGCCTAACGAATGGTTCGAGCGGCTCTTCGTCGCGGAAGCGGCTGA
>JACDGM010000086.1 GCA_013815325.1 Chthoniobacterales bacterium | reverse complement strand
CCCCGCAATTTCTCGAAGACCGAAATCGGTGTTTCGGAATCGGCGATCAACTCCGCGTAAACGGGAACGACATTGCCGCGCGTGGCGCGGTCACGAAAATTCGGGAGCGAAGGTTGAACGGAGAACACGCCTAACGAATCACTTGGGCGGCGAAGCGTTCCATTTCTTCCAATTGCGGACTGCACTGGAGCAGGAGCAAATCCACTCCGGCCGCTGCGAACTCTGCGATCCGCTCTTTCACCGCCGCGGGCGTGCCGATCAGATTCGAGCGCAGGCCGCGGTTGGAGACGGAATATTCATCGATCGACATCTGCCCTTCCAGCTTTGTGCCGCTGAGCCATTGCTGATAGTTGTCGTAGCCGGCCGCGGAGGATTGCACGTCGGTGATGCGCGCCAGTTCCGCGCGCGCTTCAGGTTCCGTGTCGCGCACGATCGTGTAGGCCGCGATGCCGAAGAGCATGCGCGGCAGACCGAGGCGCTCCCGCCGCTCCGACATGTCCGCTATTTTCTCGCGGATCTTCTCCGGCGGATCGCCATGCATAACGAATGCGTCGCACTTCTGGGCGATCAGATTTTTCGCCGCTTCCGACTCGCCGCCCGCGTAGATGACGGGGCGCGGCTGCGTCGCCGGCTTCGGTTGCATGAGGGAATCCTCGATCTGGTAATGCTGGCCGGAGTAGGAGAATCGCTCCTGCTTCCACATGCCGTCGACCACGTCGAGCCACTCCGCGGTGCGCGCATAACGATCGTCGTGTTGTTCAAAATGGACGCCGTACTTCTTCGCTTCGTCCGCCCACCAGGAGCTAACGACGTTGAGCGAAAGGCGCCCACCTCCGCCGATCTGATCGATGTTTGCCGCCTGCTTCGCGAGCAGCGCCGGAGAGTGAAAAGTGGGCCGCACCGCGACCATGAATTCGAGGCGTTTGGTCACCGCCATGAGCGCGGCCGCAGTGCTCCAGGCGTCAAGCGTGGGCGCGCCCGCGCCTTTGATATCGTTGAGGTTCAGCTCGGCCACGAGGGTGAGATCATAGCCGATCTCTTCGCTGCGGCAGGCTAGGCGGCGGGCATAATCCCAAGACGCCTCCATGCCTTCGTTAGGCACATTACGCAGCCAACCACCAAAAACCGGAAGCCAGTAACCGTAGCGCATCTCGTTAGGCGTGCATTGTCACGACCCGCTCATTAACTGTCATCCTAAGCCGCGCAGACGGCAAAGGACCTCGCGAGTGCCGTGCGACATTCATTTCAACTTTCGCACCGAGACGCCCGCGATGTCCTTCGCTTCGCTCAGGATGACAATCCGTGTCGGAGGCACTCATCGATGCGCAGCCTCTAATTCGCCTTCGAGAAAATCAACCAGCCGTGCGTGGGGATCGAAGCCGATCACCCGCGGCGCGTCGGCGACGAAATTGGAGAGCGCGTTGATGTCGTAGTAAACCCGGCTGCCGTCGCGATCGTCGATCATCGACTCGATCCCGCCGACATCGATCCCGGAGTGTTGCGCGACCCGCTCGCAGGCTTCGCGGACTTCGTTAGGCACATCCGCCGCTTCCACACGCAGGCCGCGTTGCGGGGCGTCGATCAGGCAGCCGGAGGTGGCGGTCCGCTCCAGCGCCGCGCCCTCTTTGGTCTGGCAGGCATCCGCCGGGCAGAGATCGAAGTTGCCCGCTTCCGGGAAGACATTGATCGCATAGAGAAAATTGCCCCCGAGCGTTTCGACGCGGGTGATGTATCCGTCGCGCGCCGGGATGTATTCCTGGACGAGGGCCACACGATCAAGGCCCAACTCGATCGTGCCGGCGCGGGCCGCTTCAGTTAATTTGCCTAACGAGTCGTAGCGCACGATCCCGGCGCCGCTGCCGCCAACGTTGGCTTTCACGACGACCGGAAAACGCAGCCCGTCCGCGGCGGCGGGCGCATCCGCCCCGCGATGAATGACCCGGCTGCGAGGCCCGGGTAAACCGAGTGCGGCGAGGAGCGTCAACTGCCGCGCCTTCGATATTTCGTAAGTGAAAGCGCGCAGGCCGTTGATCGCCCGGGTGCCGACGCGCTCAAGATGCGCGAGTAGATTCAGCGTGTGAAAAATCGCGCTGCCGCCGTCGCGTAAATAAGCGGATGGGCTCATGCGGTTGAAGAAAAGCGCATACCGGCGCACCGATTCCGCGGGATCGAAAAAGAAGGGCGCGCGGGCGTCGATCGCTTCGTAGTCGATTCCACGCTGATCGAGTTCGGCGAAGAGCGGTCGGAACCAATGGGGATGCTCGTGATAAATCACGAGAGCGGCGCGCGAAGAGGAACGCGTATGGTCGAGGGCAGATGGCGAAGGTGCGGGCGAAGTCGAAGCGGGCATCGGGATAGCGACTGTTACGCTACCACTTGGAGTGGAGCCAATGATCTCTTATTCCCGAGGCAGGGTCCCATCGGATCAGACAATTGGCAGCGCCGGAAACTTCCTGCCGAGCACCGTCGCACTTGGCGCGCCGAGCCAGCGGTCGAGGACCGTCCCATAGACGCTGCGGAAATCGGTGTTGAACTTCAAGTCGCCGGCGTCGAGGTCGGTCAGGCTCGGGTATTTCCCGAAAAAGCCCGGTTTCACGCGGCCGCCGAGCACAAACACCGGCGCAGCCGCTCCGTGGTCGGTTCCGCCGTGGCGTTTTCTTGCACGCGCCGGCCGAATTCGCTGAAGGTGAGAAGGAGGACGCGGTCGAAATTTCCCTGCTCTTTGAGGTCGGTGACGAAAGGCACTGAGCGCATCGTTGAGTTCGCCCATGAGGCGATCGTGCGCCAAGATTTGCCCGTCGTGCGCGTCGAACCCGCCCTGGCTGGGGTAGTAAACGCGCGTCGTTAGGCCGCCACCAATCATGCGCGCGATCAGGCTCAAGCTGTTGGCCAACCGGCTGGCCGGGTAGCGGACGGTCGACCTCGATTTGCGTGTGATCGCGAGAATTTAACGAGTGCCGCCAGCCTGGCTTTCGACACGGTTTTCCGCGGTCGTGGGACCTTCGATCGGCTGGTCGAGCAGGCGAAGGCGAATAATTGGCGGGCGCTTCCCATCGGCGAGCGCACCGCTGCGGTGGGCCGCGCGAGGATGTCGTCACCGGAGAAGTTTCCACTGCGCCCCAGGAATGTCTTGAGAGTCTCGTCGTGCTGCGTGGAGTCGAAACGAAACTGCTGCCGCTCAAGGTCGATCCGATAGCCGGTGAAAGCGCGGGCCGATTCCTTCACGTCAGTCTCGCTGTAATGGCCGATCCCGAGGGTGAAGAGTTCATCACCTCGCGTGACCAATTCTCGTTAGGGTGATCCTTGTTACTCTGCTGCAGGTCGAGATAGGCCATCATCGCCGGATCGCGCGAGATCGCTTTCAGGAGCGTGGGGAAATGCCCGAGCGCGTGCTCGCGTAAGGTCGCGTTCTGCCGCCACATGGCGTAGGCATGCTTGACCTTTGTGCGCTCGTCGCGAAATGGCCGTGCCAAAAGAGCGTCATCTTCTCGCGCAAAGGCGCACGCGTCTCGATCATCCGCGCGAGCCACCAATAGCGCAGATCTTGCAACTCGCTGTGCTGTTCCCGGCGCAGCTCTTTCACCTTCGCCTTTCGCTCCTGGGGTTGCGCCTTGAGGCTGCGCAGCTCGCGGCGTTGCCCAAGTAAATCGAGCGGCGCACTCCATGGGCGCGAGTCCACGACTTCTGGCTCGTTAGGCGGATGGAGCAACCCGTTGACCGCTTTTCGAGCCCTTGCAACTGGAGACGCTCGATCTCTTCCGGCGCTCCGCCAAATCCGGCGCGATTCAGCAAATGCGCAGCTGATTCGTAATTCCAATTTATCGCGGGCAGCGGTGTGAGCATCGGATGGTTCTATTTTCCCCTGCTCGGGGAACAGGCGAGAGAAGTCACTGTCAAAGCACAGCCGATGCTATTACCGCTGCTCGATGGAATGCCGCGCCCGGGTCGCCTCGTCAATACATGGAGCACCGAGCCCGATCCAGCATACGAGGTCGCAATCGAATGCATGGAGCTGGCCTACGCTTTCCGCAGCACAGCCGAGACCGTGCCGGCGACCGTTCCTTACCTCTCCGTGGAGCGACTGCGCGGGAGGGGAAATTTCATCTTCAACGACAATAAAGCTCATGTTGGATTGGTCTGGGCGGCGAGCGATTGGGACACGAGCCGCTCGCTCGCCATTGAAGACCTCGCGCCGCTGGCGGTCGTACCCGGTGTCGTTTTTCACAGTCTTCAGCAAGGACTCCGCGGAGCTGAGATTGCTTTATCGCCGCTGCCGCTCGATGCCCTTGCGCGACGCACCGCCGAAGTGGCGGACGCGGCGGCCGCCATGCTCGCGCTCGATCTCGTGATCACCGTGGACACGATGGCTGCACATCTCGCCGGTGCGCTCGGCCGGCCGGTTTGGTTAATCTTGCGGCACGAGGCAGACTGGCGTTGGATCCGAGCGCGCGACCGAAGTCCTTGGTACCCGACAATGCGCATTTTCTGGCAGCCCCAGGCTGGAGACTGGCGCTCTGTCATGGAGCGGGTCGCTCGGGAGCTTTGTCTCTTCTAGTGCTACAGGGCACGCCTCAATTCATCCTGGACATGCGTCCAGTTCACCTGTTACGTCGCACTAGTGATCGCACCCGCGGGCCTGGCGGGTGGCCGGCCTTCAGGCCCAATGCTTGTCTCGTTAGGGTAACCCTAGGCAGTGTATTTCACGCTATCTCCGGCGCTCGCGTCATAGGTGGCGCCGCTAACTCGGTTCGCCGCATCTGTGCAAAGGAAAACAACCGCGGGCGCGACTTCATCCGGCTGCATCCACGGAATGCCCATGACCGCTTGCGGCAGGCGCGCCGCGATCACCTCTTGCTCCGTCGGCTGGTCGTTAGGCTGTTTGCCGCCTTCCTTCAGCGCTTCTTTCCAACGGCCGGGATTTCGCGTCAGCGCCGTATCGACCAGGCCGGGCTCCACGCAGTTCACCGTGATCCCCTCTTTACCCACTTCCCACGCGACCGATTTCATTAGACCGATCACGCCCCATTTCGAGGCCGCATACGCCGAGCCGTTCTTGAACCCGTGCCGCCCCTGCCCCGACGCGATGATGACGATGCGCCCGTACTTGCGTGAGAGCATATGTGGAAGGACGGCGCGCAAAGTGTTGGCCGTGCCGTTGAGATTCACGTCGATCACATTCTTCCAATTCTCATCCGACATCTCCGCCAGTGGGCCGTAAATTTGAATGGCGGCATTGGCAATCGCGATATCGAGCTTGCCGAATTCCTTCACCGCCCGCTCCGCCGCGGCTTGCGTCGCCGGCATGTCGCGAATGTCCGCAGTCACACCGATCCAGCGTCGCTTCTGCGCCTGCACCAGCTTCCCGGTCGCGGCCAGGTCGTCCGCAGTCGCCGGCGGATACACCAGGTTCGGCGCGGCCACCGCACAGATATCGAGTCCCATCACATCCGCGCCCGCGGCCGCGAGAGCGACTGCGATGGCGCGTCCTATTCCACGCGCCGCGCCGGTCACGAGGGCCGATTTGCCCTGCAGGCTGAAATCCACATGTGGCTTCATGTCGCCGATGTCTGTCTTGGTCGTCGCACCCTGCGCACGACCGATCACGGACGCGCCGAGCAGCGCGCCGGCTGAAGTGGCAAGCATTTTTCGCCGGGTCACGCCCGTTCGGGCGTTGTCACTATGGTTAGGATCAGGCTTGGAAACTTCGTTTGTCATGTGAAGCGTAATCGCACTGCTCGAACCCCGCGCGTCTGCAAATTATTTCGTGGAGCGGATGCTCGCAAACCGGCTCTTAAAGGGTGTCATGGACTTCGTTCGCGTGGGCGGCCCCGTCTCTGACGAGCTTCTGCGGGTGGATGTCCTGCCAGGGTAGCGCATGCGTCTCGCGTGCTGGCGACGGTGTTCCACCGTCCTGAACTTTCCTGGACGCGTGAGCCCGGGAGAATGGCGGCGGAAGGAAAAGTTCGTCGCGCTGGAACAGCGCGACCAGCACACGAGACGTGTGCGCTACCCAGGCGCTGCCTCATAGATCAGGCGAGGGATCGTAAGCCTGCTCGGAAGTGGTCCCGATGATTACCGAACCGGGCTGCAGGTGCGGCAGCGCCGCTTTAATGATCCAGAAGGGCGCATAGATACTGGTCTTCATCGTCGCGTCGAAATCTTCGGTCGCGATATCGAGGATCGACTGACGAGCTTGCTGCCGGCCGGCGTTACACACCAGAATATCCAGACCACCAAGACCGCTTAAGATTGCGGATTGATCTCGGGCGCGGCGCGAAACAAGATGGGGGCTAGCAAATCGACAGCAGGCGTGATTGTGCCACCAAAACCGGCATTGATTTTGATCGTATTCGCCCAACTACTCGGCGTTGGCTTGATTCAAGCGCAGTCTTCGAATGTCTTCGGCAGCTGGAAAGTGGAAATCACGTTCGGCAATGGCGATAGCCGCTCGTTGCGCTTTGAGGGCCGCGAGTCGGGGAAAGGTTCTTTCCTGCTGCTTGATTCAAGATTGAAGGTCTGGGGGCCTGCCAGGCCCTCAGAGGCAAAGTGGACCCAAGGCGATGAAGGCGCCGTGATGTTCTCGGGCAAGGTGGAATTTCCACTTGGCAACGTCGGACGCGACGCGGGAACATTGGTGTTGAAAGGGAAATTTGGAACGGAGGGCACGATAACGGGAGGGGCTACGTTCTTTCGCCTCGAGCAGGACGGAAAAGACCCCGAAGCCAGACCGTCAAAGAGCGGCAGCTTCAATGCGATTCGTGTCACGGGTGGATGATCGTTCAGAACGTCTCCGCGGAGCCACCAGCGGCCCTGGCAATGGGTTCACCTGCGCTCTTGTAAGGCGAAGTGAGGTTCGCAGACCGGCCGTCGCTTAGAATACTTAAAACACTGAGCTTCCACCTCCGGCAACATTACCAATTTGTAAGAAAAAAGGTTGCAACGATTCGATTGTGTCTGGATAGCCTCCCGTCTCATCGCGCAGTAAAACTCATTTTTACCGCGTAGCACAACTCCAAGTCGGTCATTCACATAACTATGAAAAAGAAATCCGCTTCACAATCCGCCTTCTTCTATCTGCGTGTCTCAATCGGCCTGCTTTTAATCCTGGCGGGCGTCTTGCTGGCGCTGCTGGGCATCGGCGAGTTCTCCGCACAAGCGCAGCAGAGGAAGGTCGCTGCCACGAACTCCCGCAACCCGCTCGTCCCTGCCTTTTTTGACTGTTCTCAACTGCGCGCACTTGGCATCGACAAGCAGGAAAACCTTCGGGCTGGAGCGATCGCGATTTACTGCGGCGAAGCACTGGGAGGCTCACCTGACCCTTCCGGCGACACTTCCCAGTTTGTCCAGGAACTGTTAGCGCCCCTGTTTGGCACCGTGGACCAAGACCTGGTGACCGGTGCCGAGTCCTTTCCCCATATTACCCAGTCGGAGACATTCACTGCGGGTAACCCAGATAACCCCAACGAAATCGTCGTCGCCTACAACGACTCACGAGGAGTCTTTGATAACCCTATCAACATCTCCGGCGCTTCGGTTTCCACTGATGGCGGGAACAATTTCACCCGCCTCACCACCTCCAACGGTCAAAGTCCTTTCGCTGATACTTTCGGCGACCCCGTTATTCTATACAACCGCCCCACCGGCACTTGGTACACGGTCTGGCTCGACGCCAAATGCGGCGGTCAGGGCCTCGGCGGGTATAAGTCAACCAATCCTTCGGATCCCAATAGCTGGACCCATTATTCTTGCGTTCACACCAACTCCAGCGACGACCGCGAGTCTGGCTGGGCGGACAATAACCCAAGCAGCCCTTTCTATGGACGGATGTATGTCTCTTTTAACGACTTCAATCGCGGGGGAGGCGCCCTCTTCGTTCGCTACTCCACCGACAATGGAGCGACCTGGTCTCACGAGCAACAGTTGACCCGTAGCTTCATGCGCGACGTGCAGATCACCGGAGACGCGGCGACGGGCGACGTCTACGTCGCTTCCATGAACGAATTTGGCGGAGGTCTCACCACCCGCTCCAACCTCTTCTTCAAGTCCACTGATGGCGGCGCCACTTGGACCAACACCTACACTGGCCCCACCTTTCCCGCCCCTGGTCGGACCACATGCCCCAACAGCTACTTCGCCTGTATGTACAACACCCCCCAAGGTGGCTACTGGCGGCACATGGGCTGGGGTGAGCCTGCGGCGCTAAACGGCATAGTTCACTACGTGTATGACTCCCGTAACACCGGCAACGGCGATCCCGGCAACATCTTCTACATCCGCTCCACCAATGGCGGCGCCACTTTTAGCGCGCCATTGCAATTGAATACCGATGCCACTACCCGCGCTCAGTGGCAGCCCAACGTCTCGGTCGCCGCGGATGGCAGCCTCCTCGCGGTGTGGTATGACGAGCGCGAGACTACCGACTGTGTCAAGGGTAATCCAGCCGTTCCGTGCTACGGAATGTGGGCGCGTAAGTCCATCGATAACGGCGCCACCTGGCTCCCAGAGGAGCCGTTCTCGGACGTAGTAAGCCCCCTCCCCGGCCAGCCTGACCCAGGCATCATAGCGGAATATGCGGGCGACTACGACTACGGCTCCGCGGTGCTCACCCAGCACATCCATTCATGGGTGGACGGGCGCAAGGCCATCAACGGCAGCTCCCAGCAGGATTCCTTCTTCGATCGGGACCCAGCCTCGGCGGGTGGTGGCGGAGCGAATCTGGTGAAGGCAGCTTCCCGGCTGACTCATGGGTCGGCGGGCAGCTTCGACATCAATATGCCGCTCACCGGCACCTCGGGAGTGGAAGACCGCGATAGCAATGGCAGCTACGTGGCTGTCTTTACCTTCGACGCGCCCGTTACCTCAGCGACTGCCACCGTCGTCCGCGGCTCGGCCACGGCGGGCACACCGACCTTCAACGGGGACGAAATGCGCGTGCGACTGACAGGCGTGGCTAACGAACAGATCGTCACCATCCGGGTTTCGAACGTCAACGGTGATGGTGGCTCGAATGATGTCGACTTCGGATTCCTCATTGCCGATGCGGACGCAAACCGCATAGTGGCCAGGCCTGACTTCGATGAAATCAAGAGTCAGATAGGTCAGCCGGTAACCGCCGCGAACTTCCGCAACGACATCATTCCTGACGGAACGATCAGCCGGGACGACGCGCAGACGGTCAGGGTCCACAAGGGTGAATCCCTCCCGTAAGGGAATAGATAGTTTGGCTCCGGGAGTCGTTCTAAACGATTCCCGGAAGCTCGCGAAGGGTTTGCACACCCTTCAACAAAGGGAGAAGAGGCGCCGGAGGAGTCACTCAATCAAGCTGTCAGGCGCGGAGTGCTCATGATTCGGCGGCGGGCAACTGATGTCGCCCGGTCCGCCGCTTTTCCCGCGCCGCCCATTATCAGTCTGGAATCTCAGCCTCGACGAGCTTCGCCAGGAGGATGAGTGACTCTTGCCATCCGAGATAGCATGCCTCCGCTGGAATGGCCGCCGGCACTCCTTCCTGCACGATGCCTAACTCAGTGCCGCAGGAGACCTTCTTCAGGTTAATAGTCACCTGCATTTCGCCGGGCAAGTTTGGATCGTCAAACTTGTCGGTGTAGCGAATGCATTCGTGTGGCGTCAATTCGCGGTATTCCCCGCCAAAGGAATGACTCGAGCCGGTGGTGAAGTTGGTAAACGACATCTTAAAGGTGCCGCCGACTTTCGCTTCCAGGTGGTGCACCTTGCCGGTGAATCCATTTGGCGGAAGCCATTTCGCCATGGCGTCCGCATCCAGGAACGCCCGGTAGATTCTCTCAGGTTCAGCACGGATGATACGATGAAGCCGAATAGTGTTCGTGGACATGATGACTACTCCTTTCGTTTGGTGGCGCGCGCAAGGGATGAGGATGAGGGCCGACAATCACTCGATGACCTCAAGAGTCCGCAACAGATGGGAGAGTTCTTCCTGATCGGCAGCGTAATACGTTTCCCTTTTCAGATGCTCCTCCGGCGAGAGTGGCTCGTATTTATGGGTCTTGGTATTAAGGCGGTGATAGGCGCTTTGGAGGGTTTTGGCGACCGCAGGCGATCTCAGGAGTTTCCCGACACCCGGAAGCGTGGAGACTCCGCCGTAGAGACGCTGGGCGCTGGATTGGAGAAGCGGAAAGCGAGGAGCGCGAGCCGCATTCTTTCCCGCTTCCAGCTGCGGTTTAAAGTCCGCGGCGACATGCAGGAATTCATAGACGCGCTGGCGGACGTGCTCGGGAGCGCGCCGGATCGCGTCGAATTGAACGACCAGAATGTTTTGCGCGGGAAACCGATCGAGGTACGGCCTGAGGTAGCGGGCGAAGCATCCCAAGTCTCGCAGAAACGGATTTTCCATCATCTCCTCGAACGAATCCGGTAGCGACGCTACGACCGCGTTGCGATTGTACCAATACCACGAGTAAATCATATCGACCGGCGGGCGCAGGCAGAGCAGCAGTTTGATGTCCGGCCGGTAAGCGGCGAGGCGGGCCGCGGCTTCTTCCGAATAGAGGTAGGAGGGGCAAAATTCCCCGCGGGAGGAAATAGCTCCGGCGGCGGCCGGAAATTGGTCGTGATACCAAGCCTCGCCTCGCTCAAAGCAGCGTAACTCCTTACCCGCGAGCCGCCGTAGGATCGTGTCGGCGAAGTAGTAGACCTCCTTGTCCGAGGCGAAGCCGATTTGTGGATGGGCTTCGAGTTGGGCGGAAAGCCAGGTGGTCCCGCATTTGGGTGCGCCAATCCCGATAAAGTCGATGTGCGACATATGGACATCGTTAGCGCAGTTCTTCTGAAAGTATAATCCGGCAGGCCGACTCTATGTTTCAGAGCGTTTGGCCTTCGCTCTTCTCTAGCCATCAAATGTGCGTCAGTCAGGAAGGCCGATCTCGTTTGACTGCGCTTGATCTTAAACCTTACGAAATTGTTATGGAATAAGGTGTGGCAATCTTCCGCGAACTTCGTAGCGTCGTCGACTACGCCGGTAAGCGGCACGGAGGAAATATTATGAAAAAGTCATCGGTTCGGGACTCTGCATTCTCTGTTTCGGGTGTTCTCGCCTTTCTTTTATGTTCGCTCAGCCTTCTGCTGGCGCTTCTTGGGATCAGTGGCCTTTTCGGCACGACTCCTCTGGCTGAGGGAGCAGGCCCGGGTGGCACCCGCTCCATCCAGGTGGGCGCCTCGTATCACAACGACGTCTCGTTGCCGATGCGCGATGTGCCTGCCTGGAGCAACGCAGACCTAAGACGCGGGGGCGGTCGCGACGCGAATGAAAACCCGCAAATACCTTATCGGCACAAAGACAGTTCCGACCCTGTCGTGCAGAACTGGCACGTCTCGCAGCACGGCTTTACCGCGCCTAACATACCTCTTCCCATCCGCAGCTTCGACGGCGTGGGATACCCCGGCGTAGGCTGTAACTGCGCCCCGCCCGACACTAACGGGGCGGTGGGGTCAACGCAGTATGTGCAAATCGTCAACGAAGGTTATCAGGTCTTTAGTAAGGCCACCGGCTCTTCGGTTCTGGGGCCAAATAGTATCTCTTCCGTTTGGAGTGGCTTTGGCGGCGTGTGCGAAACCGGCGGGAAGGGTGATCCAGTCATGCTCTATGATCACCTGGCCAACCGCTGGCTCATTAGCCAGTTCGCTGGCTCCGGCAGCGCCGTGACCGACGAGTGTGTCGCGATCTCCACCACTTCCGATGCCACTGGCACTTACTACCGTTACGGGTTCCACCTCGGCACGAACTTTTTCGATTATCCTCATCTCAGCGTATGGCCCGATGCCTATTATATGAGCATGAACGTATTCAACGCAGCCGGGACGTCTTATCTCGGCCCTCAGCCCTTTGCGTTTGATCGAACGAAGATGTTGGCCGGGCAACCTGCTACATTCGTTAGTCCAGTCGGGCCCCTCGGTGGATCGGTCGATGCCTTTCTGCCCGCTGACCTTGATGGGCCGACCTTGCCGCCGGCAGGCGCTCCAAACACTTTCGTCGGCTTCCCCGGCCAGGCGACGAACCCAAACTACACCACCTATCATTTCCATGTGAATTTTACTACGCCTACGAGCTCGACCTTTACTACGTTCGCCAATCCGCCGGCGGCTGGTTATACGGCGCTCTGTCCTAGCACCCGCGCCTGTGTGCCGCAAAACGGAGTCACCAGCACAAATAATCTCGATGGCATCGGGGATCGCCTTATGTTCCGTCTGGCCTACCGGAATTTTGGCGATCACGAGTCAGTCGTCGGCACCTATAGCGTCAGCTCGGGCGGGGTAGCCGGCGTGCGCTGGTTCGAGCTGCGCAACGTGACTTCCGGACCCGTAACGGTCTATCAGCAGAGCACCTACCAACCCGATACCACCTGGCGCTGGCTGGGCAGCGCGGCTATGGACGGACAAGGGAATCTCGCCATCGGCTTTAGCGCATCGAGTTCCAGCATCAAGCCCCAACTTCGTTACGCGGGGCGGTTGGCGACAGACCCAATCAATACCCTGGGTCAGGGCGAAGCCCATCTCTTTGACGGCACCGGCAGCCAAAGCGGCAGCGGCAACCGCTGGGGCGATTACAGCTCGCTGACTGTCGACCCCGTGGACGATACGACTTTCTGGTTCACCAGCGAATACTACTCCACGACCACCTCATATAGCTGGCGCACGCGTATTGGCAGTTTCAAGCTGGCAACTGGCTCACCGACTCCGACCCCGACTCCAACAGCAACTCCGACGCCTACCGCCACACCTACACCAACCCCGACCGCGACTCCGACTCCGACCGCAACACCTACACCGACGCCGGGAAGCGAATTGATCGTCAACGGCGCACTGGAAGGCAGCATATCGCCATGGGTACTATCCGGTTCGGGCGCGTTTTACACTAACAACGGCACCTATCCCCACGGCGGGACGGGCTACATGTATTTCGGTGTAAACAACAGCGTGTCGGGACAGACTTACCAACAAGTCACGATTCCGTCGACCGCCGCCGGCACCCTGACTTTCTGGTTCAATTGCAGCTCCAGCGAGTCCGCAACAACGGCTTATGATTATATGTATGTCGAAGTTCGCAGCACCACGGGCACGTTGCTTCAAACTGTCGCGACCTACAGTAATAAGGACAAGACAACTGCCGGAACCTATTCGCAAAAATCCTTTAGCCTTGCGGCTTACAAGGGGCAGACTGTCCGACTTCAATTCCGCGGCACGACGGACAGTTCGATCACTACAACTTTCCGCGTGGACGACGTCTCGTTGAAGTAATCAAAACGTCCAGAACAGCAGAAAGGGGAGCCCCAAAAAAGGCTCTCCTTTTCTGTTCTGTTCGCCTCCGCGAGCAGCTCGCCGTGGTCCTCAAAGGGAAACTGTCACTCTCAAAAACGTCGCCGGGATTGAAGTGCTACCGTCCGAACTCTTGTTCTGGGCATTGGCCGATTCCACCAGTTGGCGGTTGAGTTCTTCCGCTTTTCCCTCTTTCTGCGCCGCTTCGAAAGCGTTCATGGTTGGCCCATAGAATTGTCGGAAAGATTCGATGAACTCGCTAGGACTTATGTCCGGTGAGATAAAATAAAAGGTGTCCTTCACCATCGATATGTTTTCCCTCGGCACCCCAGCCCGGCCAAATCGCTCGACGAGGTGAGACTCCATCCCCCAGGTCATAGGACTGACGAAGCCCTCCGGAGGCGGAGGCGTGAACCATGAGCTGATCTTGAGCAGCTGCGATACGAAAGAAGTAAGATCGTTCGGGATCCAGTTCCCCATCACGATGCGCCCGCCCGGTTTCGTGACCCGAACCATCTCTCTGGCGACGTCGAAAGGTTTGGGAGCAAACATCGCGCCGAAGACAGATAGAGTTAGATCAAATGAATGGTCGTCGACTCCTTCCAGGTGGCACGCATCTCCCTCTTGAAAGCGCAGCCGGCTAAGACCCGCCTCCGCCGCTCGCTTGTTACCCGCCTCCACAAGGTTCCTGGCAATGTCGATGCCGACAACGTCAGCGCCCAACTGCGCCAGTGGGACCGCCGTCGTGCCATCGCCGCAGCCGAGATCGAGGACCTGGAGTGGCGGCGTCAGTCCGAGTGACTTGACAAGGACTTCTCCCGATTCACGCATGACGGCGGCGATCTCGGTGAAGTCGCCCTTTTCCCACAAAGCTTTGTTTGGATTCATAAGAGCCATTCTATACCAGCCACGCCCAGGGTTGTCGAAGCGAGAGCGCACAACGGGCGCGCCGATTGCCTACGAAGCGGTCGCCCGGAGTAGCGGCACGATCGCCGCCTCGATCCCGTCGTCGGTGGTGCCGATCTTTACGTCGCGGAAGAGGTGCCAGCGCTCGGTGTGTTCGGTCGAGGCGCCGGGTTGGAGGTCCTGCAACGGGCCGAGCGTTTCCACTTCCATGTAATCGCCAGCAGTGTAGGTCTCGACGTTTGCTCCGAAGTCGGGGTAAATAGCCTCCTCGTCGTAGGAAAACGTTTTCAGCAGTAGCGTCCCGGTCGCTTCGTGGTGGTAGGCGCACCAGCCTTGTCGATTGGCGACACCGATTTTCTGCGGATGCCCTCTTTCTCCATCGGTGCGCAGACGAAGGAACTTCCGACCCAGGGTTATCCGCGGATCAGTGAGATCTGTGAAATACCAAAGAACGACCGATCGCGCCGGCACGAGGCAATCGTCGTGCGAGCGAAATGGCTCCTGCGGGATTAAAGTGACGCCGCCGCCCCGCAAAATAGTGATAGCCCACGGCGCGATCCGAACCACGGAGCGATTCCGGTTCGTGAGGCGATGCAGGATCGAGACTTGGGTACCGCCCTGCGTTAGCTTGACCGTGATCTGTTTCTCAAAGCTTGCCTGATCGGTCGGCTGCATAAGCCGGATGCCGTGCTCGCCAAGAATGTCGAACCGGATCGGAGAGTTATCCGGTGCGTAACTCTGCGGCATCTCTTCCGGCGCGACCCAGAGCCGGTGACCGCCCCACGGTTTCCAATCACCGAGCGCGGTCGGCGTGCTCAGGTCGGGATATTCGCCGAGCATGTTATCCGCTCCGCAAAAACCACAGTGCAGAATACGCGGGCCGACGTCCGTCGAGACGATGAGGTCGATCGTGCCGTTCGAAACCCGGTAACAGTTCGGCTGGCCCAAGAATGTAAGCTTCTCGATCATGTGCGCGGGTTCCGGAGAACATAGGGTCGAATGCTCTCGACGACCAGCGTTGTGCCAGTCAGATGGCCGAGCTCTAACAGCGAAGAACGGCGGGATCTTGTTCCCACCACCGGCAGCGTAGAGCTTGTGGCATGCATCAGCCGGCTGAGACTGCCTCTCTTGCCAGGTCACGCCGGCTCAACCGCGGCGTGGCCAACATGCTTCTGGCGACGTTTGCATTTGCGGTCATGAACGTGTTCGTGAAAAGCTCGATCGCATTCCAGCGATGGAGATCGTCTTCTTCCGTTGCCTCGTCTCGGGGCTGATCTGTGGCGTCGAGATATCGCGCCGACAGCTCGATTGGAAAGGCAACAATCACGTCCTCCTGATTGCGCGCGGCACCTTCGGCACACTCGCCCTCTTTACCTTTTTCCTCACCCTGCAACGCCTGCCCCTCGCCACCGCAGTCACGATCCAATATCTCTCGCCGATTTTCACCGCGCTCATCGGCGTCTTTGTTTGCGAGAAATGGTGTCGTCACGCCAATGGCTTTTCTACGCGCTCGCTTTCGCGGGGTGTTCGTGCTCCAGGGCTTCGATTCGCGGATCTCCACCCGTTATCTGCTCATCGGGATCATCTCCGCCATCTGCTCGGGCATAGCCTACAACCCCGTGCGTCGCCTCTGCGAGCGCGAAGACCCGATTGTCGTCGTGCTCCATTTCCAGCTCGTGGGTATCGCCGCCGGGCTGGTCTTCACCTTCTTCAGCTGGAGAACGCCGTTGCCGACCGAGTGGTTTTGCCTCCTCATGTGCGGCGTCCTTACCCAAGTCGGCCAGTTATGCCTGACCAAGTCGTTGCAGTCCGAGCGAATACAGCAGCAGGCAGACCCGGCGGCAAGGTTGTGTCACCAAGCTCGCCGTCGGACGAGTCCGTCCTGTGGCGGACACGGCAATCCGCGCCTGCGCGCCGCCCTCGTCGAAGCGGCCTGGCGGCTGGTCCGCTTCCAGCCGCAGTACCGTGCGGTGGTGAAGTGGCGCCAGGTCTTAGCCAAAGGCGCTCTGGCCACCGGAGCCGCGCGCAAGAAAGCGATCGTCGCCGTGGCCCGCCAGCTCGCGGTCGACTTATGGCGACTGCGTACCGGCCAACTTACACCGAAGTCCTCGGGCTTATTTGAAAGGAAAAAGGGTCATGCATTCGAGGGGAACAGTTCTTTAACTCAAGGAGGAAGCCTAACCAACGAGATAACTCTTAAAAGACAGAGCAGACGCTTTGGAACGTGCGGCGCGCCCGCCACCTAACCTGAGCCCGGGACCTTCCTGGTTCGACGCCTTAGATTGGGCCGCCGCAAAGTTCCTCTTCCAGAGAGATCGCATCGATCAATTGGCTACTGAGCTCTGAAAAGCGCTCACGCACGGATAGGAGTCAGAGCCGCGGAAGCAAAAAACAGCCCGCGCGCAAAAACGGAAGAGGAAGCGTTCCCAAAGAAGCCCACTCAAACCCTAACCATCAAAACAAAACTCTAAACTAACGAACTAAAACTTAAACCTGCACCCGCAATCACCCTTGACTCTCCTCATAGGGGCTAGATGCTTTCGTGGCTT
>JACDGM010000179.1 GCA_013815325.1 Chthoniobacterales bacterium | reverse complement strand
CGGGCAACAACTGCTCGATCACGGCCGCCGCAGCCGCATTGGAAAGGTGCCCATGGCGCGATTGAATCCGCTGTTTCACCGGCCAGGGCCGATGCGGATCGTTCTGCAAAAGTTTCTCGTCATGATTTGTCTCGATCACGAGCGTCTGCACCTCGCGCAGACGTTCGATCGTTAGGCGGGTGGCCTGGCCGAGATCGGTGATGTAGCCGAGCGCGCTCGCGCCCGCGTGAAAAGCAAAGCCGACCGGCTCGACCGCGTCGTGCGGCACGGAGAAGCTTTCGACCGTGATGTCGCAGATCGAGAAAGCCGCGCCCGTGCGAAAGATGCGCCAGTTGCGATGTTCGCCTAACGACCCGTAACGGATCGCTTCCGCGGTCAAGGCATTGCAATAAATCGGAATCTGAAATTTCCGGCAGAGCACTTCGAGGCCGCAGACGTGATCGCCGTGTTCGTGGGTCAGGAGGACGCCGTCGAGCTCGTTAGGCAGGATGCCGCAGAGGGCGAGCCGAAAGACGAGCTGGCGCGCGCTCAAGCCGCCATCGACGAGGATCCGGCAATGATCGGTCGCGACGAGGGCGCTGTTCCCGGCGCTGCCGCTCCCGAGCATCGTCAAACTGAACATTCCCGATATTTAGCGGGCCGCACTCCGCTGCACAAACGGAAAGCGACCCGGTGCGCGAACCGTTTCGACTTTTTCACCTGCCCGGATACGCTTTCCCGCAAATGGATCCGCTCGATGTCGCCGCTCTCCGGCGGGAATACGAAACCGAGGGACTGCGTCGCGCCGATCTGCATCCCGATCCGATCGAGCAATTTTCCATCTGGTTTTCGGCCGCGGTCAACGCCGCGCTGCCGGACGCGAACGCAATCACTCTCGCGACCGCGCCGTCGGATGGAAAACCGTCGGCGCGCGTTGTTCTCTTAAAGGGTTTCGATCAGCGCGGGTTCGTTTTTTTTACGAATTATCACAGCAGCAAAGGCCGCGAACTCGAAGCGAATCCGCAGGCGGCGTTCGCGATTTACTGGGTGCAACTGGAGCGCCAAATCCGGGTCGCGGGCGGCGTGGAAAAGACGACGCGCGAGGAATCGGCGGCCTACTTTCATTCACGGCCGCGCGGGAGCCAGCTCGGCGCCTGGGTTTCGCATCAGAGCGAGACGATTGATGCCCGCCAGATTTTGGAAGGGCGTCTCGCGGAAATGACCGAGCGTTTTGCCGGCGGCGCCATCGAGCTGCCGCCGCACTGGGGCGGCTACCGGCTTGTGCCTGACGAAATGGAATTCTGGCAGGGCCGCGCCAATCGTCTGCACGATCGCTTCCGCTACACCCGCCAGAGCGACGGCTCCTGGGCGATCGATCGCCTCGCTCCCTGATTCGTTAGGCCATTTCTGATGGAATTGCCTAACGAACCGATCCGCTCCCGCCGCTGGACGCAAGACGACGGCCCGCGTTACTGGTGGCACCGTCTGCCGGGGATGGATTTCGTTCCACCGATTTATTCCGACCTGACGGATGCGGAATGGGAAATCGTCCGAGCCTGGTACGACGAGACCGATGAAAGCGGCGTGATCGGCGAATGTGCCGTCCCGCTCATCTCGCTTTTGCACGGTCTGGTGATGGGGAACCGAATCGCGCGCATCGTGCAACTGGGAACCTGCTCCGGTTATTCGTCGCTCCTCCTCGGCTTCATGCTCCGGCGAATAAACGCGCCGAATGGATTGTTCACGCTGGATATCAATCCGGAGCTCTGTGCGCTCACCCGACGCTGGCTGGAACGTGCCGGCCTAACGAATCACGTCACGGTCGCGGAAGGCAATTCGTGCGCCGCTAGCTCCCTCGCGGCGGCCTTGGAACATTTCGGAACTGAGCCGGAGCTGATCCTGCTCGACAGTTCGCACGAGTATTGCGCCACCGTCGAGGAGCTCGATCTTTGGTATCCCGCGTTGCAAATCGGCGGCCTCCTGGTCCTCCATGACGTGAGTTCCTTCGCGGTTGATTTCGACGTCACGGCGCAGGGCGGCGTACGCCGCGCCCTGGCGGAATGGCGCGAGCAACATCCGGCAGCGGAAGCGATCTGCCTCAATGGCGAATCGCGCAGCATGGCATTGCCGCGTCCGCTCTACAAGGATGCCTGCGGGGTCGGTATTATCCACAAACCCGGAGTCCCGGCGCCGGCCTAACGATTACGGGTGGAGGCGGGCGCCTCGGCTTCGGTCCCTTCGCTCCCGCAGAAAACGTAGGAGAAGACCGCAAAAACGGACGCGCGCGGAGAATCGTCGGTCGTCCCGAAGAGCGGCGAGACATCGAACCGGGTGTTCTTCGACGGTTTCCACGCGATCGAGGGACCGATGATGAACCGGTAGGACGGGTCGTTCCGAATTCCCTTGTCGGTAAATGTCGTGAACTGCATCTCCACTCCGACTTTCAGGCGTTCGCGCGGGAGGATGATCGGCACCAAGGCGCTTTGCGCGAATCCGTATTCACGCCCGCGGTCGCCGCTCGTTTCCTGTTCAAAAAAACCGTTGAGCGCCCATTCGAATTCACCGAAAGTTTCCGCCAGAAGGAGCCTAACCTCGACCGCGTCGGGCAGGGGGTTATGTTCGTTAAGGAAAGCTTGCGCATCTCCTTTCCCCGCGGGTGCCGGCGGCCCTTCGTCATGCAGGATGTCGCCGATTCCGAATTTGTACTCCGCAAAGATGGTCGGGTTCAGAGGAATCTTGTCCCAGTCGGCGAAGGCATAACGGCCCTCAATGCTGAACGATCTCTCCTGCGTTGTGCCGCGAAACGCTTCGACCTGGTTTTCCACGGCCACGCCAAAGCGGTAAGGCAGACCCAATTCAACCTCCTCCGTAAAGCTGTGGTCGGGGCGATTGAAGCGTAAGGCGTCGCCCTGATAGATAAGGGCGGCGTAGACGGCGTAGGGCGGAAGAACATAGGCGTTGACCAGATTCGAAAAACGACTGCGGGAAAGCGCGGGCGGCGCACCGTAAGCGCTCTGCACTTCCTCGCCTCTCACCACGAGAGTTTGTTCAGTTCGGGTGTTGGCCGTCGAGCTGGTGGAACTAGTGGAACTGTTCGCGGCGGGAGGAGCCGGGGAGGCCGCATCCTGAGCGCGCACCATCGGTCCGGAAAAAAGGAACGGGAAAAAAGAAGCGACACAGAGGCCGACCATGCAACTCTTCCGGCGTGGCTGAAAACCAAAAGCCTTTTGTGACATGCGCGCGATATACTGGAGGGCCGCTAAATGACAATAAAATAATGATATTTTAGTAAGCTCTTTCGCGAGCGACCGCGCAGAGGAAGCACTAAAGGCCCGCTCCTTCCGCTCTCGGCAGGCTCGGAAACCAGAGTGTCATCTTCGTTCCGCGTCCCACCTCGCTCTCCACCTTAATCGAACCGCCGTGCAACTCGGCGATCGATTTGACCAACGCCAACCCCAGACCCGTGCCCTCAGAGCTGCGCGATGGATCGACGCGATAGAAACGATCGAACATTCGCGCGATATGCTCCGGCGCGACGCCGCAACCATCATCTTGCAC
>JACDGM010000178.1 GCA_013815325.1 Chthoniobacterales bacterium | reverse complement strand
ACGATCTGTCGCTCAAGAACGATTTCACGTTCGCGCTTTCACGGCGTGAGCCGACAACCGACGCCGCTCAGCCGGACGCCAAAGACATCGAACCCGCTCCTCTTCTACAATGAACCCGCGCCGCTTTCTCAATTTCTTCCGTTCGCCTACCGGCGCCCTGACGCTCTTCCTGCTGGGACTGGCCATTGTCCTAATGCTGGTCAATAGTCGGCGACCGCTTCATGAACACCTGTCCCTGAGTCCAAGAAAAGCTACGGACAAGTCTGCTGAGGATATCTCACAACTGCCGCAAACGGTCCGACGTGACATGGATATCCCCTCTATACGACCGTTCATTGTTGCTTGAAACCCGGATGCTTGGCAAGCCATCCATCGAGACACCGGAGCGTGCATTTCCCGAGAGAGAACGGGGTATCCTGCGCATTTTTGATCTGCGAAATCGCGGTGCGCCCAATGCCGGAGAGGACCGATAGCTCCGCGCCATTGAACTGCCGGTGCGGGAATTTCGCTGCCAGGAAGAGCAACGCGGCGATTGTAGTCGCAAAGGAAAATGAATCGCTGCCGAAGGATTCGGCCGCGGTATTGGAGGTTTTCTTCATTGATCGGCCCCTTACTTTTGCCTAATCCAAAAATACGTTCATCTGAACGTAGCGGCAATATTTTAGCAATAACCACCTCGTCCTTCCTGGGTCATCCGAGGCGCATGGATCAGCTGTTCGAATCCGTGTATTACCTGCGGCCTGTCGCGGATTTTCGCGAAGAAGCTGCCGGCGCTTTGCCACGCCGCGAAGCGGATCAATTGATCGATCTCTGCCAGACCACGAGCTCGGGCACTCTTAGCGCCGTTCGCGGCGTGTGTCCACGAAAGCGCCCGCAGATTCTGTCGCACGGTTCCAGAATTGGCGCGAGGTCTACAATCCGCGACGACGCTCGGCGGCGGCGGATCATAGTTTCGAAGGATTTTGTGGGGCAACCCCTGAGCACTTTTTCTTTTCCTGGATCGCCGCCGCTCTCGTTTTCCGCAGGTTTCTATCCAATCGGTGAATGTCGAACCAGCGACGTTTGCGTCCAGCCTCTGATGCACGCAAATTGCCACAGATGTCGAAACGCGCTGTTTGCATTCAGATCGGCGGGCCAATCTTTGTCGCCCTCATGTTTGCCACGGCAGGACATTTTTTCCCATTGGCCGACTGGGTCGCGCTGATTCAGCAAAAGGTGATGAAACTTGGTGCTTGGAGCGCAATCTGGTATCCGCTCCTTTATGCGTGCTGCAATGTACTTTTGTTGCCGGGCGGTCTTCTGAGCATCGGTGGAGGGTTCTTTTTCGGTCTGTGGTGGGGGTTTTTTATCGTCCTCGTCGGCAACGTGACCGGCGCGGCAATCTCGTTTTTCATTAGTCGCTGGTTCGGGGGGTATTGGCTCCGGCGTGGGCTATTGCGCAGCCCGAGGTTTGAGGCCTTAAAACCGGCCGTCGAGCGAGAGGGTTGGAAAATAATCTTGTTGAGCCAGCTTCATCCGCTGTTTCCGACGAGCTTGCTCAACTACCTCTACGGCTTGACAACTGTGCGATTTCGCACCTGTATCCTCTGGGTTGCAATCGGGCAGGCACCTGGATTGTTCTTGTATGCCTACATTGGCACATTGGGGCAGTTGGGATTAAACTTAGTTCGCGGTAAAAACCATCCTCATCTCGTTGAATACTGCCTCTGGGGAGGCGGGCTTCTAGTCTCGGGAGTAATTCTGATAGCTTTCGGCCGCATTTCTCTCCGCCTTCTTCAAGAGGCGGAGGGCACTGCGGAGGATACGGGAAAACATCGGCTTGGATCCCGTCCCTTAAAGTCCGTTAGGGATAGACCCGAACTGGTTTATGAATAATCCTTGGAAATGTGTTTGCGGGTTTTCAATTTAGACAGCATTCACCTGCGGAGGAATGCCTAGCCGTGACTGCGGCGATACGCGGGGGAATTGCGCTTTTTCGCAACTATCGCCGCGGCAACCATCCGGAGTACCGGTCCCATGCACTTGCGGAGTCAACGGAGATAATTACGCCGAGGTGCTTTGTGGAATGAAGGAAAACGCCTGATTGTGTTTGGAGTGCAACACTCTTGTTTGTCGAAAGAATACGACGTTATCGTTGTTGGCGGCGGACATGCTGGAATCGAAGCGGCTCTAGCCGCGGCGCGCATAGGTGCGACCACTTTACTGTTCACTCAAAATCTCGACACAATTGGACAGATGTCTTGTAATCCCGCGATAGGCGGCTTGGCAAAAGGCCACATGGTGAGGGAAATCGACGCGCTGGGAGGTGTAATGGGAATAAACGCCGATGCGACAGGGATTCAGTTTCGTATGCTGAATCGTTCGAAGGGCCCCAGCGTTCGAGCGCCCCGAGTCCAGTGTGATAAGAAGGCATACCAATTGCGTCTGAAAGGAATTCTCGAACGTCAGGCCGATCTGGACGTGAAGCAGGGTGGGATAGTTAGAATCTTCGTCGAAGACGGAACGGCACGGGGCGTCGAGACTGACTTTGGTCTGCGCGTCCGCGGCCGTAGTGTTGTCATCACTGCGGGAACATTTTTGCGAGCTATGTTACACGTCGGGCATCTACAGCAAAAAGGCGGCAGAATGGCTGACACAAGCTCGCCGTTAAGCGACGAGTTACGGGCACTCGGATTTTCCAGTGACCGCTTTAAGACGGGAACTCCATGCCGGGTAAACCGCCTCTCAATAGATTTCGACAAGTGTGCGAGGCAGGATGGAGACAGTCCCCCTCCACACTTCAGCTATTTACCCTCGGACGCGATGTTTGGACTCACCGAAGAATTCTTGACGCTGAATAAGGCTAAAAACGGCTCATTCCACGTGGAACAACTTCCATGCTGGATGACAGCCACGACTCCTGAGACGCATCGCATCATCCGCGATAACATTGCTCGCTCTTCACTTTACGGCGGGCTAATCAAAGGAGCCGGCCCCAGGTACTGCCCTTCAATCGAGGACAAGGTGGCGAAGTTTCCTGATAAAGCTCAACATCAAATTTTTCTGGAACCCGAGGGCCGCCAGACTGAGGAGTTCTACGTTAACGGAATCTCCACGAGCATGCCATATGATGTCCAACTGGAGTTTGTGCGTTCAATTCCTGGCCTAGAAGGGGCCGAGATTATGCGCCCTGGATATGCGGTAGAATATGACTACTTCCCGCCTACCCAGCTACAGCCGACTTTGGAGACCAAGTTGATATCGCGGCTTTACTTCGCCGGTCAAATTAACGGGACATCAGGTTACGAAGAGGCGGCCGCACAGGGGCTCGTCGCTGGCGCCAACGCCGCGCTCAACGTCGCCTCTCGCTCACCGTTTATTCTCAGCCGAAACGAAGCCTACATTGGCGTCCTGATTGACGATCTGGTGAATAAAGGGACGCCGGAGCCGTACCGTATGTTCACCAGCCGAGCGGAGCATCGGTTACTCCTACGCCAGGATAACGCTGATCTCCGGCTCACCCCCAACGCTTCCGCGATCGGTCTGGCCGACAACCAGCGTTTTCAGTTGAC
>JACDGM010000085.1 GCA_013815325.1 Chthoniobacterales bacterium | reverse complement strand
CTCAGCGCCGCGGGTTTTTTGGTTTTCCGATTTCTAGCCGCCGCTGGATGGCGTCGCCGCCTGCCGCCGACTCATCACCTGCGTCGTCTGTCGAACTTTGACGATGCTGTCAGCCGGCAACACACCGCGAAAATTTGCCCCCGGATAAATGATACAGTCGCGCCCGATGACCGAGCCTGGATTCAAAACCGCGTTGCAACCAATTTCGCTCCGATCGCCGATGATGGCGCCGAACTTCGTTAGGCCGGTGGCGATCATCCCGTCAGCCGCGACGACCGAAATCTCGGCATGATCGAGTTTCACATTGGAAAGAATCGCCCCCGCCCCGAGGTGCGCGCGATAGCCAAGGATCGAGTCTCCGACATAGCTGAAATGTGGAATCTGCGCTTCATCGAAAATGATGCAGTTTTTGAATTCGCACGAGTTGCCCATGACGACCCCGTTACCGACGATGACGTTTTCGCGCACATAACAGCCGCTGCGGATGTGGCAGTTCTCGCCGATCCAGGCCGGACCTTTTAACATCGCTCCTTGTTCGATGATCGTGCCGTGTCCGACGAAGACTGAGCTGCTGATGAACGGCTTGCCGACGAGTTCACCGAGCACCGCGGGCTTGAGCCGGAACTTCAGATAACTCGGGATCTGCCGGAGCGCCTCCCAGACATATTTCTCCGGCTCAAAAAGTTTCGAGTGCGCGGTGTGCCCGAGCTCGAAAAATTCCGCGGGGCTGAACATCTCGTTAGGCGCGGACGCGCGGAGTGACGAGCTGGCCATCTTTAGTGTCACGCACATCCCAGCCGAGGGCATTGAGCGCATCGCGCAGCTCATCACTCTTCTTCCAGTCGCGAGTGCCCCGCGCCCGTGCGCGCTCCTCCGCCATGCGCACGATTTGCTCGTTAGGTTTCGTTTCCGTCGCTTCCAGCGCGAGGACGCTATTGATCCGTCCCCACCATTCCAGCCAGGAAAGGGCGCGCGCCGAATCGATCCCGGTGTCGAGTTCGCGGTTGCTTTCGCGAATCTGCTCGAAGAGATGGCCGAGGGCCGCGGAAATGTTCAGATCGTCATCGAGCGCTGCGGCGAATCCGTCGTCCGCGATCGTTTTCGCTTGATGCGCCTGGAGATTTCCGGCGCGTGCCGCCTCCCAAAGCCGGCGCAGCCATTCATCCAGACGGGCGAGCGACTGCCGCGCTTCCTCGAGCCCGTCCCAGGTGAAATTCAGGGGCGCGCGATAATGCACGCGGAGCAACGAATAGCGAACTTCGCGCCCGCTGTAACCCTTCGCCAGCAGATCGGGCAAAGTATGAAAGTTGCCTAACGATTTCGACATCTTCTGTCCTTCGACGAGAAGATGCGCGCAGTGCAGCCAGTAGCGGACGAAGGGCGCTTTCCCGCTGCAGCCTTCCGACTGCGCGATCTCCGCTTCGTGGTGCGGGAAAATATTGTCCACTCCTCCGCAATGAATATCGAGCTGCTCGCCTAACAATGACATTGCCATCGCGCTGCACTCGATGTGCCAACCCGGACGGCCCCGCCCCCAAGGGCTTTTCCAGCCGACGTCGCCGTCCTCTTCGGCCCACGCTTTCCAGAGCGCGAAATCGCCGACGTGTTCCTTATCGTATTCGTCGCTCTTCACCCGGCCAGTCGGGCGTAGCTCCGCGAGATCGAAATGCGCGAGCTGTCCGTATTTCGGGAAACGATTGATCCGGTAGTAAACGGATTTGTCGTCGGCCTGATACGCCAGTTCGCGTTCAATCAAGGTTGAGATCATCGCGATCATAGCCGCGATATAACGTTCTTCGGTCGCGGCCGGAAAAGCACCCGCCATTTCGATTTGGAGCGTTTCGAGGTCCTGGTAAAACGCTTCTTTGAACGGCGCGGTGAATTCCTGGAGCGGCAGATTTCCGGCCCGGCTGCCACGGATCGTTTTATCATCGACGTCCGTCAAGTTCATCACCCGATGGACAGCAAAGCCGCGCGCTTCGAGGTGGCGCTGCAGCAAGTCTTCAAAAACGTAGGCGCGGAAATTGCCGATGTGCGCGCGGCTGTAAACCGTCGGGCCGCAGGTATACATCTTCACGATTTTCCCTTCGGGATCGAGCGGGTGAAATTCCTCCAGCTCCCGTGAGTAGGTGTTAAAAAATCGAAGTGCCATTTTTTTAATTTGTCATCCCGAGGGGAGCGAGGGACCTCACGAGTGTCTCACGGGTTCATTGGCATGGGCGTGCGGGATTAGCGAGAGGTCCTTCGTTGCGCTACGTCGGCTCAGGATGACAAATGCGGCGTGTGACACTTCTTTCATCCTTCACGCGTGACGCTCGCCACCGCCATCGCCGCCATGCCTTCTTCGCGTCCGATCGCGCCCATGCCTTCATTCGTGGTGGCTTTGAGACCGACGCGGCCGACATCGATGGCAAGTGCCGCGGAAATCTTTTCGCGCATCGCTTGCAGGTGCGGCCCGATCTTGGGCGCTTCTGCGATCAAAGTCGCGTCTACATTTACGATGCGATAATTTTGCGCCGCTAAAATTTGGCCGACCCGCCGCAAAATTTGAAGGCTGCTGATTCCTCGAATTGCTTCATCCGTGTTCGGAAAATGATGGCCGATGTCGCGCTCGCCGATTGCGCCTAACAATGCGTCGGCAATCGCGTGGCTGAGCACGTCGGCATCGGAATGACCATCGAGCCCGCGCGCGTGCGGAATCTGCACCCCACCGAGAACGAGCGGCCGGCCTTCTTTGAAACGATGGGCGTCATACCCGATTCCCGAACGGAACATCTCGTTAGGCTAGCGCAGATCGAGGAGGCCATTCGAGGCCACGATGCTGAATTTATCCGGCAGATCGGGACGCGGCTGCATCTCCACCCGACCGCCAGCGGTTTCCACGAGGAGCCATCCAGCGGCGATATCCCAAAGGCTGATGCCTTGTTCGATATAAGCGTCGAGCCGGCCGCAGGCGACATAAGCCATGTCGAGCGCTGCGCTGCCTAACATTCGGCACTTGCGCACCCGGTGCACCATTTCCTGGAGCAACGGCAGACCGGCGTCGATTGTCGCGCTCGTTTTCGAAAGGCCCACAGAGATGACGGATTCCGCCAGCGCGGCGCGCGTGCTCACGTGAAGTTCTTCGCCGTTCAATAAAGGCCGCTGCCCTTTTTCGCCGCTCCAAAGTTCTTCACGAATCGGATCGTAAATCACGCCAACGATGATTTCGCCGCGGAAGCGCAAGGCTATCGAGACACAGAAATGCGGGATGCCGTAGAAGTAATTGACCGTGCCGTCGAGTGGATCGACCACCCATTGGTGTGCGCTCGACTGATCGCCGACGATGCCCTCTTCACCGTAGAGCGCGTGCTCTGGAAAATGGCCTAACAAGATCTTCGTGATCAAATCTTGCGTGAGAATATCGACCTCGAGCTTGAGGTCGTGCGCTGTCGCGGAGTTGACCGTGAGCGGTTTTTCGAAGCGCGCCCGGAGAAGTTCGCCCGCGGCTTGCGCCGCCTCCCTGGCCGCTTCGAGATAATGCATCACACTCCGAAGCTAACCGATTCTGCCACTCCGCCGCGAAAAGTTTCCGCCCAAAAAAACCGGGAGAAGAAATGAATCCTTCTCCCGGGTTGAAGTTAACATGAGGAAGAACGGCAAACTGTCCGCTCTTCTGTGGATGAGTCGACTTAGCGTTTCTTGCCCGACTTTTTGCTTGCCATTTTTTTCTTCGCGGGCGCTTTTTTGGCCGACGATTTGCTGGCAGCTTTTTTCTTTGCTGGCATAGGGAATCCCCCCTTTCAATCCGCAGAAGCGGTCTGTGAACAGTTGGTGAATAACTTCACTTCATCGAGTCACTAAGCGTCATGTTTTTTTTGTCAAACTTTTTTCGCGCGCATTCAAAATTATTTTTAACAAAGAGCGCGCGAGCACGTTTTTTTTTGCGCGCCGCAGTTTTTTTTGCGCACCGTTTCTGAAGAAAATTACGAGCTCGTTGTCCTCGGAATCCATTCCGATGTCCGCGCGACTGACGTCGTTTGCCACCAGCAGATCGCAATTTTTCTCCGCCAGCTTGCGTGCTGCGTTCGCGGCCAGGGCTTGCGTTTCGGCGGCGAAGCCGACAACGAAACAGTGCCGCGGCACACTCGTTAGGCTGGTGAGCAGGTCTCGGGTTCGTTCGAGCGCGAGCGCAAAAGGCGCGCGCTCCTTCTTCATTTTCTGCGCGGAGTAATGGACGGGCTTGTAGTCGCAGACCGCGGCGCACATAACGAAGACGTCGCAATCGTCAATCCGTGCGGAAATGACCGCGAACATTTCGTCGCCCGTCATCACTGGCACCAGTTCCGCGCCTAGCGGCGCCGCGATCGCGACCGGGCCGGAAATCAAAACCACCTTATGCTTTTCCTCCAGCGCCGCCGCGGCAATGGCGTAACCCATCTTGCCGGAGGAGCGATTGCTCAGGTAACGAACGGGATCGAGCGGCTCGCGCGTCGGTCCGGCCGTGATGACGAACTTCACGCGATCAGATTGTCCTGGCGCGCGAGCAGAAACTCGGCGCGGAACGCGATCTCGTCGACTTTCCACAGGCGGCCAATGCCTTCGTAGCCGCAGGCGAGCATGCCTGCTTCCGGGCCGATGAATTCGACCCCGCGCGCGCCTAACGTTGCCACATTTTCCTTCGTCGCCGGGTGCTCCCACATTTTGCCGTTCATGGCTGGCGCGAGCAGGATCGGCGCGCGGGTCGCGAGCGCAATCGCCGCGAGCGGATGACCGCCGAGACCGTGCGCGAGTTCCGCGATGAGGTTGGCCGTGGCGGGCGCGATCAGGAGCAGATCTGCGCGATCGGCGAGCGCGATGTGGCCCGGGTGCCAGCTTTGTTTCTCATCGTAGAAACTGGTCGTGACCGGATTTTTCGAGAGAGTCTGCAACGTAAGCGGAGTGATGAACTCGGTCGCATCTTTCGTCATGACGACGAAGACATCGTGCCCCTGCTTCACGAGCAGGCTTGCCAGCTCGGCTGCTTTGTAGGCGGCAATCGAGCCGGTGACGCCGAGAATGACGGAGCGGTTCTCTTTCATTTTCATCACTCAAAACTTTCGTCATTCTGAGCGAAAGCGAAGGACCTCGCAAATAATCCCAGCGTGCAGGACCAGCCACGCCGCCAGACGCTTGCGAGGTCCTTCGCTTCGCTCAGGATGACAAAATATATTTCGTTAGGTTAAAATCATCCGTCCGCTGAGATAGCGTTCCGCGCCCATGATATGGCGGAACTTGAGCAAATCCTCTTCGACCGAACGACTGATGATGGTGTAGCGATATTCCCTCCACAATTCCATCTCGCGCGCGGCCGTCACGAGACGCACTTCGATCTGCTCCGCCGTCTCCGTTCCGCGTTTCGTTAGGCGGCGGCGCAGTTCCTCGAGGTCGGGCGGCATGATAAAAACATCGGCCAGGGCTTGGCGGACGAAGGCGTCGTCGAAGGCGCGAATCGCCGCCGCGCCCTGGGTATCGATGTCGATGAGGACGTCGACGCCCTTGTGAAGGTTGCGCAGAATCGGATCGCGCAGCGTGCCGTAATACTTTCCGTGCACGTTGGCGTGCTCGAGAAATTCTCCTGCGTTCGCGCGGGCGGCGAACTCAGCCTCGGATAGAAAATGGTAATCATCGCCGTCGATCTCGCCGGCACGCGGCGGGCGGGTTGTGCAGGAGACCGAGTAAACGAAGTCGGATGTCTGGCGGAGGGCGTCGCAGAGCGTCGACTTGCCCGCGCCCGAGGGAGCGGAGACGACAAAGAGAATTCCGTAGCGGCTGAATTCCTTATTCAAGGTTCTGGATCTGTTCGCGGATCTTCTCCACCTCCGATTTGCAGGCGACGACGAGCTGCGAAATTGCCGGGTCGCCGGCTTTTGCGCCTAACGTGTTCAGTTCGCGCGAAATTTCCTGAGTGATAAATTCGAGAGTCCGCCCGACCGGCTCCTCTTTCCGAAGGTGATGGGCGAACTGCGCGAGGTGGCTTTCGAGCCGGGTAAGCTCTTCCGAGACGTCGGAGCGATCGGCAAAAAGGGCGACCTCCTTGAGCAGGCGTTCGTCGTTAGGCTGAAGCTCGAGGCCGGCCTTCTTGATGCGCTCGAGCAGGGTCGTGCGATGCTTTTCTGCGACCGCGGGATGGAGCCGGCGCACTTCCTTGAGCGATTGACGGACGACTTTCAAACGATGAATCAAATCTTTTGCGAGATGTTTCCCCTCGCGCGTGCGCATCTGCACCAG
This sequence comes from Chthoniobacterales bacterium, assembly GCA_013815325.1. Taxonomy (GTDB): domain Bacteria; phylum Verrucomicrobiota; class Verrucomicrobiia; order Chthoniobacterales; family UBA10450; genus Palsa-1392. The sequence goes on along the minus strand of JACDGM010000085.1, from coordinate 10,763 downwards.
CTCGTCCAGAGCACGGCCGAGCGCTTCTTGCAGTATCGGCCAGGCCTCGTTAGGCGCGATGCCGTCTTCGGAAAAACGCATCACGCCCGGGGCTTGTAGAATCATTCCGATGGTGACTTCGCCGCTCACGGCCAGCTCTTCCTGAAGTGCGCGCATCGCATCGTGGTAGGAGCGGGCGAGAGTGCGGTCGAGGGCAAGATTGCGCACCGCGCTCGCGCTCGGCTCGTGGGCCACGGCGACGTTGGTGCGGCCGCGGCCGAGGCGCTCACCCACCGCCTGCCGGATGCGCGGCTCGAGCGCGCTCAACTCGCGCGGCAGATTGATGACGATGTCGCTCTGCCGGCGGTTTACCGAGTTCACCTCGACGCTGATTTTTGCGCCGCCGCGCTCGCTCTCGCCGCGGCCGTATCCGGTCATGCTCCGCATCGTTAGGCCATTTGCGCGGCAACTTGTTGCACATCCTTGTCGCCGCGGCCGGAACAGTTGATGACGATTAGTTCGTTAGGCGAGAGAGTGGGCGCGATCTTCATCGCGTGCGCGATGGCATGGGCGGTTTCGAGCGCGGGAATAATTCCTTCGGTTTCGGAAAGGGTATGGAAAGCGTGCAGCGCCTCCTCGTCCGTCGCGTAAACATATTCGACCCGGCCAGCGTCGCGCAGGTAGCTGTGCTCTGGCCCGACTGCGGCGTAATCGAGTCCGGCAGAGATGGAATGTGTGAGCTCGATCTGGCCATCCTCGTTGGCGAGGAGGAATGTTTTCGTGCCTTGAAACACGCCGAGCCGGCCGCCTTGAAAACGCGCCGCGTGCCGGCCCGCGCGCATGCCTTCGCCGCCCGCTTCGACGCCGATCATGCGCACGGAGCGATCGTCGAGAAAGGGATGGAAAAGACCGATGGCGTTGCTCCCGCCGCCGACGCAGGCGATGAGCAGGTCCGGGAGCCGCTCTTCGCGTTGCAGGATTTGGCGGCGCGTCTCGAGGCCGATGACGCGTTGAAAATCGCGCACCATCATCGGATAAGGATGCGAGCCGAGCGCGGACCCGAGGATGTAATGCGTGCTCCGAACGTTCGTCACCCAATCACGCATCGCTTCGTTGATCGCCTCCTTGAGCGTGGCCTGGCCGGCCGTGACGGCGACAACTTTGGCCCCGAGGAAACGCATGCGCGCGACGTTCAACGCCTGCCGTTCCATATCGACCGCGCCCATGTAGATGATGCACTCGCAGCCGAAATGCGCGGCCACCGTGGCGGTGGCGACACCGTGCTGGCCCGCGCCGGTCTCGGCGATGATACGCCGTTTGCCCATACGGCGCGCGAGCAGGATCTGGCCGAGCGCGTTGTTGATTTTGTGCGCTCCGGTATGGAGGAGATCTTCGCGCTTGAGGTAAATTTTGGCGCCGCCGAGGTCGCTCGTTAGGCGCGCGGCCAAGTAGAGCGGCGTGGGGCGGCCGGCGAAGTCGCGGAGTAGATCGGCCAACTCGGTTTGAAAGGCGGGATCGCGCTTCGCGTTCTCGTATTCCGCGCTCAGCTCCTCGAGCGCGGTCATGAGCGTTTCCGGGACAAACATCCCGCCGTAAGGACCGAAGTGACCACGTGCGTCGGGGAGGGTTTCGAGCGGAGTCATCGGGACCGGCAAGTTAGGCGCCGGAAAAAGTGCTGCAAAGCTTTTGTCGCGGGAGAAGCTGGGCCAGGGCGCGGCGATGAGGCGAAGGGAGTGGGAGGCGGTCGAGCACGCCTAACGAGATCCAGCTTTGACGCTCGTTAGGCGAATACGGCTGCGCGAAAACGGAGAGAGTGATGCGGTGATGGGTGAAGGGGAAGTCCAGCCGGAGCAACGGCTGAGCCCGCGGCGCGGTCTCGAGGCGCGGCAAGATCCACATGCCGCGCCAGCGAGCGGCGGATTGTTCGAGGAGAACACGCTTACGGCAGAGAACAAAAGCGTGCGATTCGTCCAGCCGGACGATATGCCGGCGCGTTTTTTTTCGCGGCAGCTCCGCCGGATTAGTCGCGGCGCAAAATTGCCGAACCGGGCACTGCGCGCAGAGCGGGCGACGAGGCAGGCAAACGAGAGCGCCAAGTTCCATCAAGGCGGAGTTGTGCAGACGGCCGCCGCTCCGTGGCAGGAGCGCGGTGGCGGTTTGCCAGAGCCGGTCGCGCCCAGCTGCGGTGTCGATGGCGGTGTGCAAATTCGTTAGGCGAGAGAGAAGGCGGGCGATGTTGGCATCGACGATTGGCTCCGCTTGATCGAAAGCGAAGCTGGCGATCGCCCCGGCGGTGTAGCGACCGACGCCCGGTAGCGTCGAGATAGTTGCGGCATCCCGCGGGAGCACGCCGTGAAAATTTTCCCTCACCGCGCGTGCCGTAGCGTGAAGGTTGCGGGCGCGGGCATAGTAACCGAGCCCCTGCCAAGCGTGCAGGACAGCGGACTCGTCGGCACGGGCAAGAGCCGCGAAATCGGGAAAGCGAGCGAGCCAGCGCTCGTAATAAGGAAGCACGGTCGCGACTTGAGTTTGCTGGAGCATGAACTCAGAGACCAGAATGGCGTAGGGATCAGCGGTTTCGCGCCAGGGGAGCGAGCGGCCGTGCCGGCGAAACCACGCGACGAGCGGACGTCGGAAACGCGATGAAAAGAGCGAGAACATGCGCCAAAGCATTCTAACATGGATGTTGCTGCCCAATCGATGATCTCGCTACCGTGCATCCGAAGCGGGAGAATGCAGTGTTGGCCGAAGTAATCGCAAATTCTCAGTTGATAAGAAACGCCGCGCTTACTCATTTCGATCCATGACAAACCCGACGGCACTGGAGCGAAGTAGCGGCGATCGTTGGCGGCAGACCGTGCGCAGGATCGATCCGGGGCTGGCTGCGATCCTCATCGCCGCGTCTCTTTTTTGCCTGCGCGGGATCGGTTGGGGCCGAGTCGAAGATTGGAATCGCGATCAAATGGCGATGCGCGATTTGCAGGGGCTCAGACCCACCACCTTCCTAAAACCGCCTTTCCACACTTACCTCAATCACCTCGTCGTGTTTCTTCCCATCGAGGCGGCCGAGACGGTAAGCCAGCGGATTACCGGGACGAAGGAAAAGTGGAACCACGTCCGACTAATTGGTTCGCGGCTGTTGGTGATGGTCCTCTTTCTCGGAACCATCACTCTCGGTTATGCGATTAGTTTTCGTTTCTTTGGAAAGTTCGCGGCGCGGATAACCGCGCTCTTTCTGGGCAGCTCCGCCGGGTTCATCGTTTACGCGCACTTTCTCTCGTGCGATTCGCCCCTGCTTTTTTTCCTCTTCGCGACGCTTTACTTCGCGCAACGCATCGTGCAGCGAGGCGACACGCGCGACTATGTTTGGGCCGGTTTGCTCGCCGGGCTCGCAACCGCGACAAAGTATAACGGTCTCCCCGCTGGCATTCTAATTCCCGTCGCGCATTTACTTTCGCCCAATTGCACCTCCCTGCGCCGCTGCCTCTTTCATCCGCGCTTGTTTGTCGGTCTTGCCATGGTCCCAGCCGGGTTCTTGATTGGGAATCCTTACGCTCTCATCGAGTGGAAACGTTTCCTCGCCGACTTCATGTATAACTATGAGACGACGCCGGCCTACGGAGGTCAGCACGGTCACGGCTATGGAGCGTTCCTCCGGCAATTTCACGAAATTCTGGGCTGGCCAGGAACGATCGCGCTTTGGATCCTTGCCCTCGGCTCGCTCGTGGTAATTAGAGATCCTCGGCTGCGCCGGCGCGAGTGGCTTACCGGCTTCCTCCTCGTCGCGAGCTTTTTCGTTTTGTATTATCTCAAGATCGGCGCCTTCGCACGCATGCCGACGAGGTTCGTCCTTCCGGTGATTCCGTTTTTCATTATCCTGTCCGGCCCGTTCCTGGCCGCGATGCAATCACGCCGCGCCTGGATCTACGCGATCCTTGCTCCGATCATCTGTTACAACGCCGTGTGTGCCGCGCTTGTTGGCCAGCGCTTTGCAACCGATCCCCGCCTGGCGGCTCAAAGCTGGATGCTCGAGCATGTGCGCGGCAGTCAGATCATCGAATCGAGCCCGTCCAGTCCACGCTGGTCGAAGCTGAGCGAGTTGAAGCTAGTGGAAGTGAAAGCGACCTATCCAAACGCAGCGCGAGTGCGTCCGGGTAAAGGTCTGGATATCCGGATGCCGTCGGTCAACGGGCGCGCCGAGCTATTCGGCCGCATCTTCAAAGGAAATCACTGGGTCGAAGCGGAGCGGCACAAGGAAGGGGAACCTAACGAGCAAATGTTCACCAGGGCCGCATTACTCGCGCGTCATCCCGATTTCGTCACTGTTTATGCTTCGGATACAAAGATGCGTAGCGCAATCGCGCAGGATTATTACGCGCAGTTGCTGGCGAATCGTTACCCTTATGCGGTCCGATTCGACCGCGACCTCCCCCCGGTTTCCCGACTCATATATCCTAAGACTATCGATTTTCTTGATGGCCGCATCACCATCCTGGAACGTCTTCCCGTCGTGCCGGTGCACTTGCTAGGCGACGGCGCAGCTCCTGATCCGAAACGTATCCATCCGCTCGGCGACAAGGTCTCAATTGATGACACACCTAACTCAGGCGTCGCGGAGTAGAGCGGGGCATTGGCGGCAAGTCATGCGCTCCATCGATCCCTGGTTAGCTGTCGCCCTAATCGCCGCCACACTTTTTTGCCTACAAGGAATCGGATGGGGCCGAGTGGAAGACTGGAACGTCGATCAGATGGCGTTGCGCGGCTTGCGTGGACTAAGGCCTGGCACCTTTAAGAAGCCGCCGTTCCACACCTACATCAATCATCTTTTCGTAATCATTCCGGTGCAGGCGACGGAGATGGTGGTGCAACAGATTAAAGGAACGAAGCAAAAGTGGAACCACATCCGGCTGATCGGGTCGAGGCTGCTGGTGATGGTGCTCCATCTCGGAACCATCGCCCTGGGTTATCTCATCAGTTTGCGGTTCTTTGGGAAATTCGCCGCGCGGGTGATCGCGTTCTTCCTGGGCACTTTTGCCGGATTTATTGCCTATGCGCACTTTCTCACCTGCGATTCACCGCTGCTTTTTTTCCTCGTCGCGGCGCTCTACTTCGCGCAGCGGATTGTGCAGCGAGGTGAGACACGCGATTACTTCTGGGCGGGCCTGCTCGCCGGTCTCGCGACCGCGACAAAATATAACGGCCTCGGCGCTGCAATTTTGATCCCGGTCGCGCACCTGCTTTCGAACAACTGCACCTCGTTACGCGCTTGTCTCTTTCAACGGCGCTTGTTCATCGGCCTGGCTATGATTCCGGCCGGCTTTTTGATCGGGAATCCCTACGCGATCATCGACTCGAAGCGCTTCGTCGCGGACTTCATGTATAACTATGAGGTTACACCAGCCTATGGAGGAGCGAGCGGCCACGGCTACGGGGTCTTTCTTCGTCAGTTCCCCGAAATTGTAGGTTGGCCAGGAGCGATCGCTCTGGGACTCCTCGCCCTGGCCTCGCTTGTGATCGTATTGGTTCCTCGTCTGCGTTCGCGCGAAACTGTTTCCGGCTACCTGCTCGGGTTGAGCTTTTTCCTTCTCTACTATCTGAAAATGGGAGAGCCGGCGCGGGTGCCGACTCGATTTGTGCTCCCCGCGATTCCTTTCTTCGTTATGCTAGCCGGCCCATCCCTGGCCGCAATGCAATCCCGGCGTCTTTGGATTTGCGCGCTGCTCGCCCCGGTCATTTGTTACAACACCTTCTGCGCCGCGCTCGTCGGTCAGCGGTTTGCGAGCGATCCGCGGCTGGCCGCACAAATCTGGATGATCGAACATGTCCCGCCAGGCCGAGTCATCGAATCGAGCGACGGGAGTCCACACTGGACATTGCTCAGCGAATTGCACGCAGTCGAGTTGAAAGCGGCTGACCCGAAGTGGAACAAAGTGCATCCAGGCCAAAGCGTCGATCTACGGATGCCCGCGGTGAATGGGCGCTTCGAGCTCTTTGGCCGGATTTTCAAAGGGAATCGATGGGTGGAAGCAGGACGGCGCCAGGAAGGGCAGCCAGACGAGCAGTTATTTACACGGGCCGCTTTGGCCAGGCGCAATCCCGATTTCATCACAGTCTATTCTCGTGATACCACGGTGCCGAGTAAGGCGGCGCAGAGTTACTATACGCAGTTGCTCGCGAACGCGCCGCCCTATGTGGTGCGGTTCAATCGGCACTCGGCGCCGGTTTCCCGCTTCGTGTATCCCAAGGAAATTGATTTCCTCGAGGGCGGCATTGCCATTCTGGAACGACAGCCCGGCTTGCCGGTGAAATAGCCGGGCGGTTTAGACTATAACTCTCTCGCATGGCACCGCCCGAACCTGTCCTTTCCCTTGTCATTCCGACTTACAACGAGCGTGGGAACATCGCGCAATTGATCGAGGAATTGTGCGGCCATCTCGACTGCGAGCTGCCACAGGGCTATGAGTTGATTGTGGTGGACGACGACAGTCCCGACCGCACCTGGGAGCTGGCCGAGGAGGCAAGCAAAAAGTTTACCCAAGTCCGCGTCCTGCGGCGCACGACGGAGCGCGGACTTTCCAGCGCGGTGGTGGATGGCTGGAAAATTGCGCGTGGGCAGCTTTGGGGGGTGATCGATGCCGATTTGCAACATCCTCCTTTACTCGTTAGGCGACTGCTCGCGGCAATGCAGAGGGGGGCTGATCTCGTGATTGCAACCCGGCATCTTCCCGGCGGCGGCGTCAGCGATTGGAAATGGTCGCGCCGGGCGCTCTCGCGCGGTGCGCAGGGACTCGCTTCCCTTCTCGTCTCGCAGGCGCGGCTCGTGACAGATCCCATGAGCGGATTTTTTCTGGTGCGCGCCGCCGCGCTTGATCTCGCGCGTATCAATCCGCTCGGGTACAAGATCCTCCTCGATGTCCTCGCGACCGGACGCTGCAGCGAAATCCGGGAAGTACCGTATGTGTTTCGCGAGCGCGCGATCGGCGGAAGCAAAGTGACCCTGCGCCAGTACGGCGAATTTCTAATTCAGATCGGCGGCCTCTGGCGATCGCAACATTGAAACTTGCTGACCTCCAGTAAAACTTAATATTACCAAATGACAAAGACGATCGCGCGAATCGGCAATTCTCAGGGAATTATTCTCGACGCCGCCTTTCTCGATCTGGCGCGGCTGCGTTTAGGAGATCAGCTCTCGGTGACGCTCCACGAGGGAGGCGCGATCGTCCTGACGCCGATTCGTCCAGCGATCGATGCAAAAGAGGCGGCCACAGCGGCAAAACGTCTGATTCGGCGCAATTCGAAACTGTTCAAGCGACTTTCGTGAGCTCGACGCTGGTGCACCTGACGGTCGCTGCGGTCGAGGCGATTCATAGGGAAGTACTCGCCGCGCATGGTGGTGCCCAAGGCCTGCGCGAAAAGGCGCTGCTTGAGTCTGCCGTCGCCGCCCCTCAGGCAACCATGATGGGTCAAGCGCTCATCACGCAGCCGATCGAGGTAGCGGCAGCATACCTTTACTACCTCTGTCAGAACCGTCCTTTCTTGGATGGAAATAAAAGAACGGCGCTCGCGTCCTGCCTTGTCTTTCTGGAAGCAAACGACCAGTTACCTAACGATAAGCTACCCATCAAGGAATGGGAAAAACTCGTTCTCGACGTGGCCTCGAGTCAGCTCGATCGAGAGCAAACAACCATTCGATTGCGAGAGCTCATCAGGAGTTTGGGAGAAGACGATCAAGCTCGCCTGCCTCGTTAGGCGAAAAGACTACCCCTTGGGAGGAGTCGCTGCCGGACTGGCACCAGGCGCGGGGGCAGGAGGCGCGCCTCCCGGAGGTTCGGCGGCGGCGGGGACTGCGAGGACGTCTGGTTCGGTCCAAGACTCGGCGCGACCGGCCAATTCTTTGCGCATTGCGGCAACGCCCTCGACTGAGACCGGGCCCGCAGTATTGCCCCATTCATGCCGGACGTAAGTCAGCACGTCCGAAATCTTTTGATCGGTCAAAGTTTTCTCCCACGGCTGCATCACCGCCGAGCCGTAGTGCTGGCCTTTGACAGTGAGCGGCCCTTGCAAACCTTTGAGCACGATCATCACCGGCCGGCGCGCGCCGCCGTTCACAATCTCGGAACCGGCGAGCGGCGGATATTGTCCGGCGACTCCTAGACCGTTAGCCTGGTGGCAAGTGGCGCAGTTGGCGGAAAAAATCTTCTTCCCTTTCTCGGCCGGCGTCAGTTCCGCCGCCTGCTCCGCACTGGCGCCAGCCCCCGGCCGCGTCGCCACGCGTGGCGCGTTACCGAGATAGTCGAGGCCGTCACCGCTCCAGTTGCCGGCATAACGGCCGAGATAGGCGCCGCCGAAAAAGACGGCGAGGCCGTAAACCGCGATCAACCAAAGCGAGAGCGGCTCGCGGCCGATAAGAGGCTCGCTTTTCTCCCTAACGACTGCGGCATGCGTGTCATGCACGTCTTGGGTTTCGCCATAATCCATTCCCTGATGCCGGAGATTCTCCGGAGGTTGCCCGGTCATTTCTGCGCCTCCTTCCCCGGCGCCGCCGCGATCACCGGCGATTTGGCTTCTTTTAGTTGATGGGCTTGGTCGCGCGACATGAGATAAGCGACCAGACATTTGGCGTCGTAGCTCGGAACGATTTCCCAACCGGCCTCTACCTTTTCATCCCGATCGCCGGCGAAATTAATCGCGTCCGCCGAGACGATCCCGGAGATGTGGCGTTTCTGGTAAAGGAAACGATAGGCCGGCATGATGGAATCGTCGCTCACGCTGCGCGGACTGTAGAGATGGCGATGATGCCAGGCGGCGGTGTAAGGCAGCGGTTGGCCGCCAGCGGTCAGTTCTTTAACGTTCGCGACTAACGACGGCGCGGAGGTCGCGAGGTTGGCCGCGGGTTGGTCGCCGGCGGCCGGCAAAACAGAAGGCGCCGGAGAGGACGAGGCCGCGGTGACGGCTGCGCCTGGACTCGTGCCTAACGATGAACTGGCACTGGCAGCGGGCGTTGCAGCGGCGGTCGCTGGCGCGGGACTCGCCCCCGGTGCGGGCGTCGGCGTCGCCGCGCCCTGCTCTTGCAAGGCTGGCCGATGGCCGACATTGGCGAGATCAGGGCCGGTCCGCATTTTCCCGAGAAAAACAATCGGCTCGAAAATGTAATCACGCGGAGCGCTCCGGCGATCGCCCCATTTGCGTTCGAGATCGGAGCCACCGTAGTCGGGCCGGACCTGCTGTGAATGACAATAAACGCAGCCGTTCGCCGCATAGACCTGCGCACCGCGCACGGCCATCCCCGAGACCGGCGAAGGATAGACGTCGCCGCCCTCGTCGTCGGTCTGCGGATTGAGGCTCCCGATCTGGAGATTCGGCACCACCGTCAGGCCGAGCCAGGAAAAGGCGAAGATGCCGAAGATTCCGAGAAAGAGCGGCTGCAAACCCTTCATCGGCGCACCTCGCTTCCTTCCGGCTCGAGCGGGTTGAGAAAAGTGGGAACGCTCGCGGTGCGTCCGAAGCCCAGCAGCATCAATCCGAAATGAAATGCAAAGACGCAGTGCGAGACGGTTAACAAAATCCCCGACAAGCTACGCCCGCGCAGGTAAGGCAGGATCGATTCAGTGCTCTCCGAGAAGGGCAGGGTGGGATCATTCAAGCTGACGCCCTGCACGAAACCGCCGACGAGCAGGAGCAGCACCATCAAACCGATGCCGTAGGCGGAGGACCAGAAATGTAATTTGATGAGCGACGCATAACGCCATTCCCGGCCAACGAGCCGCGGTACGATGTAGTACATCGAACCGAAAATCACCATCGTGAAAAACGCATAGAGCCCGAGATAGGTGTAGCCCACGCTCACCTCCGTAAAGTGAACGATGCGCGCGACCGAGCGCAGCGACATGATCACTCCGACAATGCTGAACGCGGTATAAGCGACCGCTCCGAAAACCGTGAAGCGCAGCGTCGGGCTGTAGCGCATAAGCGGAAAATAACCGCGCATCGTCATGTGATGATTCAGTCCCACGGTAGCGACCGGGATTAATGTGAGAATGGTCGCGGCGATGCTCGCGGTAATCATCCAGGCCGGGAACGGCCCGTCGATCAGCCGCTGCATTGCCGTCCAACTGGAGAACAACGCGAAAGTCCAGAATCCGAGGGTCGCCAGATAATAACTGTGCACCGGTCGGCCGATGACTTTGGGGATCATGTAGTAAGCGGTCCCGAGCCCGATGGAGCCGAACCAGAGGAAGAGCAGGTTATTGGCGAACCACCAATTAACAGCCGCTTGCATCACGCCCTGCACCGGGAAGACGAAAAGCATCAGTTGCGCGGCCGCATAGAGCCACGGGAACCAAAGGAACGCGCCTAACAAATACCATTGTGTGATGTAAACATGTCCCCGGCGCCGGAAGCGGAACATGATTAGCGCCCAGGTCATGATAAGGAGGTAAGCAACGAAGAGCGTCATCGCGGAGTAACCGGGAAACTCCAGCCACTCGTAGCCGGTGCTGTCGCCGGCCAGAATTCCGAGCAGGCCCATTAGGACGCCGAGGTTCCAGAAAGCGGCGCCGCTGATGAGAAGTAACGGATGCCGCAGCGTCGTGCGGCAGAGGCGCGCCATCAGCCAGATGGCGGTGCCCATTCCAGCCATCGACGCCCAGCCGTATATTATCAGGTCAAACTGGACCGGGCTCAGCCGGCCCCAGGTGAGGGAAGCCACTCCGGCCAGAGTATCCGGTGCGTGCAGTTTGAAATAAGCGACGATGGCAAAGAGCGTGGAGAGAATCAGCCAGGCG
>JACDGM010000177.1 GCA_013815325.1 Chthoniobacterales bacterium | reverse complement strand
GTCTGGCGGTGCTCTTCGGCGCTCTCGGAGTCTGGTTTGGTTACCCGCTCGCTGATCCCATCGTCGGCTTACTCATTACTCTCGCGATCGTGCAGATCATCTGGCAATCAACCAAAGCGGTCTTCACCCGCATGCTCGATGGCGTGGAACCTGAGCTGGTCGAAGAGATTCGCGACACGGCTGGTCATGTCGAGGGTGTCGCGCGGGTGACGGAGGTGCGGGCCCGCTGGCTGGGGCACCGATTGCAGGCGGAGCTAAATGTAGCAGTCGCGTCGAACCTACCGGTCCGCAGAGGGCACGAAATTGCCAAGGAGGTCCGCCACGAGATGATGCACCGTCTGAGTTATCTTTCCTCAGTGGTGATACACGTCGATCCGGTCGAAGAAGCGGGTGAGGAATTCCACCACATCGCTGAACACGTCCACGATGATCTGCCGGTTCATTCTCATTAGAAATTCACCGGCGCGAGAGAACTGGGCGCAGCTGTTTTTCTTGGCCCTCGGCATTGTCGCGGCCTTGGTCCCATCGTTGCTCGACGCTAAAGGCGGGTCTCCGCTGCATCTCGTGCAGACGATCGCGCTGCCGGGCGTTGAAGGCCGCATTGATCACCTCGCGGTCGATCTAGCCGGCAAACGACTGTTTGTCTGCGCGCTAGGCAACAATAGCGTGGAGGTGATTGATCTACGGAAGAGCGAGCGCGTTCATTCGATCACCGGCCTCGGGAGTCCGCAAGGCACGGCTTATGTTCCTGACATCGAAAAATTGATCGTCGCAAATGACACCGGCGGCGCGTGTAATATTTACGATGGAAAGTCACTTACACTGGCCGGGAGCGTTGATCTTCAGGACGACACCGACAACGTGCGTTACGACAACGCAACGAAACAGATTTATGTCGGCTACGGGAACGGTGGAATCGGCGTCATCGATCCGGGGAGCGCCCAACGCGTCCGATCGTTCGAACTGTCAGGGCACCCGGAAGCTTTTGTTTTGGAAAAACGCGGGCCGCGAGTTTTTGTAAATATTCCGAGCGCGCACAAGGTGGCGGTCGTCGATCGCGATCAGGGCAAGGTAGTGGCGACATGGAGTCTCGGCGGCGCATCGGGCAATTTCCCGATGGCGTTTGATGAAACGCAGCATCGTCTTTTCGTCGGCTGCCGATTGCCTGCTCAGCTAATCGTTTTGAACAGCGATTCGGGAGCGGTTGTCGCGACGGTTTCGATTCCTTCCGATCCCGATGACATTTTCTTCGACGAGAAAAAGCACCGTGTCTATCTCGTCTGCGGCGGTGGATCGGTCGCGGTGGTCGATCAGATCGACGCCAACAGTTACAAGACGATCGCAACGATCGCGACTGTTACGGGCGCGCGGACTGGATTATTCGTTCCTGAGCTAAACAGTTTGTTTGTCGCCATTCCGCATCACGGCAGTCAAAACGCGGAAGTGCGGCGGTATTCCGTCGAGTGAATCCGCTATGTTCCGATTAACATGCGGTAGACCAACTCCGAGAGCGCCCGAGCTGGCAACAACGGTCGCGGCAGAGCAAGCTGCCGTTGCCTTCGCTAGGCAGCGGGTACGGCCGCGGCGTGCAGACTTTGCTGCAGTTGCTCGATCCTTTTCGCGTCCGTGATTTTCCCGCGTGTCGTCGCGTCGGTCACATAAAAGGTATCGACCGCGGCGCCCTTGTCGGTGCTGATGCGCGCGAGGATGATGTAAACATTCTGCCGGCCCATGCAGGCGACCAGATCGTGGAGCAATCCGAGCCGATCCGGCGTTTCCACCTCGACCAAGGTGGACGCTGGATGACTCTTGTTTTCGATGCTGATGCGCGTCGGAAAATCGATCTCCGGCGGCCCCTTTCCGGCTTTCCGGCGCCCGCTCGCGAGCAACGGCGGGAAATCGAAACCCTCCATTTGCAGCGCATCCTTCAGGACCGCCTCGACCAGCGCGATCTCGCGCAGATCCTTGACCGGGCCGAGCTTCCTGCCGCGCACGCGAAACACGTCCAGCACCAGGTTGTCGCCCCGGACGAAGATATCGGCGCTCAAGATACTGACTGACGCAACCGTGAACGCGCCGGCGACACGTTCGAGCAAATGCTGCCGATCCCAAGTGCAGATCGAGACGACCGTGTGTCCCTGTTCCGGCTGTTGTTCCCAGCGCACGACCGGCACGAGCGGCGATTTGTCGGTCGAATAAATATCTCGCCAGAGAACGCGAAACAGCTCGAGGTGCGCCGCGATGTCCTCGACAGCGAAAGCACGGAAGTAATTGTCCGGCATGTAATCGAAGTGGGCGTCGATCTCGTCGGCGAAATCCCCACTAAGTTTGCTCGCGACCGCCGCGCGCAGTTGAGCGCGCTCGATTCTGCTCTGCGAGATATATGCCTCCTGGTCCTGCAGGTAGCGCAAGGCGGCGCGATAAAGCTGCCAGACGAGCAGCTCCTTCCAATCCGACCAAGTCGCTGTCGTGCCCTGCCCGTCGGCGAGGGTGAGCAACATGATGTGGTCGAGATTCGACCGCGTCTTCACGATATTGGCGAACTCTATCACGGTCGCGGGGTCGTCGATATTGCGCTGTTGCGCCATGGTCGAGAGCGTCACGTGATGGTCGACGAGCAGGACGAGTGTGCGCCTCTCCTCGGAGGTCAGTTGCAATCGCACCGCCACCGTTTGCGCGAACAGGGCGCTCGCCTCCGAGTGCGGTCGCGCGCCGACTCCTTTGCCTGTGTCGTGCAAGAGGAGGGCGAGGTAGAGAACGAAAGGGTCCGGCAGCGCGTCGAGTAATCTCCGGTAGGGCTGCAATTTTTCACTCTTGGTTTCGAGCAGCGCGTCCAGCTTTTCGATGCAGACGAGCGTGTGCTCATCGGCCGTGTAGCGGTGGAAATATTCATGCTGCACGAGGCAGGTCAGTTGTCCGAATTCCGGGAGGTAGCTCCCGAGGAAATCGACCTCGTGCATCATGCGCAGAACGCGCGCCCCTTCGCCTTTGCGCCGGAGCAGGCGCAGAAAGATTTCGCGCGGCGCTTTCGCATAACGAAACTCGCGCGTCACCGCGCGCAGGCGCCGGCTCAACTGATCGGTCAGCTCAGCGCTCAAGGTGAGCCCGCGCTCCTGCGCGTGCTCGAACACTTTCATCAACTGCTCCGGATGCCGGCTGAAAAGCTGGGGATCGACCAGGTGCAGCTGGGCGTCGCGATTCAAAAATTCGCCGATTCGTTCGTCGCGCGCCTTCTTGTGCCGCGGGAGCAGCGGAAAAAAAAGGCGCCGCGTCGTCGTCGCCGCGCCCGTCGCGAAGCGCTCGGTCAATCGTTCCGTGATCCGGAAAATATTTCGGGTGTGTTCATAATAATCTTTCATGAACGCCTCGCTCCGGTGGACGGGCATCTTCTGCGTGTAACCGAGTCTGCCGGCGACCTCCGCCTGGATATTTAGATAGAGCACGTCGGTCGCGCGTTTGTTTGTGTAGTGCAGTTGCGTGCGCACCCGGAGAAGAAAATCATAGGCCAGATCGATCCGGCGCCCGTCGGAGGCGCTCAGCCAATCTTTGCCGACCAGATGCGTGGTCGTTAGGGCGCCTTCCTTAAAATAAGTGATCCAGAGGAGATTTTGATAATCGCGCAGGCCACCGCAGCCGCCCTTCACGTTTGGTTCCTGGAGGTAAA
>JACDGM010000176.1 GCA_013815325.1 Chthoniobacterales bacterium | reverse complement strand
CGGACCGAATTTATGAGCGCCGATGGGCTTTACGACTGCTGGAGCAAGTGCTCGCGCGACTCGAGGAAGAGTATCGGACAGCAGGTAATGCAGCCTTGTTCGAGCAGTTGAAACGAATGCTCGCCGACGAACCAGATCACCCTTCACAGGCGGAGGCCGCGCGCGAGTTAGGCATGACCGCGAACGCGGTGAAGCAGGCGTCTTATCGCCTGCGTGAGCGCTATCGCCTCTTATTGCGCGAGGAAATCGCTCACACCGTTGCGGCACCGAGTGAAGTGGAAGAAGAATTGCGGCACTTCATTGCTGCCTTGCAAACGTAACCTCCCAAATTTGGCACATTACATATGCAGGTGACTGACCCGAAAGCCAGCATAACGAATGTAAGTCGCGTTTGCGCTAAATGCGGGAGCGAAGTCTTCCCGGACGCGCCGCAAGGGCTTTGCAGCTTATGTCTGTTTAAGACTGGTCTTGGGCCTCTGCAGGAGGATCATGAGCGCGTCGAATCGAGCGCAGCGCGGATGCCTGTGGAATTCGATGATTATGAATTGCTGCAGGAAATTGGCCGGGGCGGTCAAGGCGTGGTCTACCGCGCCCGGCAGAAAACCCTCAACCGGACAGTTGCATTAAAAGTGATTGGCGTAGGTCGATGGGCCACCGAATCACATCTGAGGCGCTTCCGTTTCGAAGCCGAGGCAGCCGCCAGGCTGAACCACCCATCGATCGTTCCCATTCACGAAATCGGCGAGCGCGACGGTTATTGCTATTTCAGCATGAATCTGATCGAAGGCGGCCAATTAGATGAAGTGGTGAAGCGTGAGGCGATACCAGTCCATCGCGCAGCAGAACTCATCGCGAAGATGGCGCACACCGTCCACTACGCTCACGAGCACGGCATTCTGCATCGGGACATCAAGCCGGGTAACATTTTGCTCGATGCGGAGGGCGAACCGCATCTAACCGACTTCGGCCTGGCGCGATTGGTTGAGACGGAAAGTAACCTTACCCGCACCACAGAAGTGCTGGGCACACCGAGCTACGTGGCCCCGGAACAAGCGAGCGGTAACAACCTTGCACTAACAAGCGCGACAGACATCTATAGCCTCGGCGCAGTGTTATACCAGTTACTGACTGGCCGTCCTCCTTTTCTTGGTGGAACAGCCTACGAAACTGTCCGGCTGGTGTTAGAGACTGACCCGCGATCACCCCGACTTCTAAATTCGAACATAGATCGCGACCTTTCTACGATCTGCCTGAAATGCCTCGAGAAAGATCCGCAGCATCGTTACTCCAGTGCACTGGCCTTGGCCGAAGATCTGGAACGCTGGCTGCGGCGCGAGCCGATTTGCGCACGACACGCTGGCTTTTTTATCCGTGGAAAGAAATGGCTGCAACGCAACCCGACGACCGCTCTCTCGGTCGTATCGCTGGCCGGCTTCGTCATAGCTCTGAGCTTTATCCTTTGGAAGAGCGAGTTATTTGATCATTCGCCGGGCACTGGCATCGCTGTCCTCCCTTTCGAGAACCTGAGCGACAGCAAAGAGAACGCGTTTTTTGCCGATGGCCTTCAGGATGACATCGTGACCAAGCTGGCAAAGATCGCCAAGCTCAAGGTCATTAGCCGCACCAGCGTGATGTCCTATCGAGGCGCGCGCAACGTGCCGCAAATCGGGCGCGCCCTAAACGTTTATTACGTGCTGGAAGGTAGCGTGCGCCGGAACGCAGGCCGGTTCCATCTCAATGCCGAGTTAATCGACACCCGCACCGACACCCATATTTGGGCGGAAGAATACGATCGCGAACTTAACGCTCTATTTACAATCCAGAGTGAGATCGCGCAAAAGGTCGCTGCGCAACTTCACGTCAAAGTTTCAGCCGCTGAAAAGCTATCCATCACCCAGGCGCCCACCGCCGACCTCACCGCTTTCGATCTTTACAGTCGGGCCAGAAATCTTTTTCTGGCGGCGAGCCAGAGCGGGACGGGAAAAGAGGAATTGCTGCAGGCAGCTGATTTGCTCAAGCAGGCGATCGCGCGAGACCCATCTTTTTTTCAGGCTTGGTGCCAGCTCGCCTGGATTCATGATCTCCTTTACTTGTTAGGCCACGACCATACCCCGGCCCGCCTGGCGCTGGCGGAGGCGGCCATTGCCGCGGCGTTTCATCTCCAGCCCGATGCGGGCGAGGCACACCTCGCGCGGGCCGACAATCTCTATCGCGGCCATCTTGATTATGACCGCGCGCTGGCGGAACTGGAGGTCGCCCGCCGCAGCCTGCCCAATGATCCCCGGTTATTCGAATTACAGGGCTACATCCAGCGGCGCCGTGGTAAACCTGAAGAGGCATTGCAGAGTCTCGAGCACGCAGTTGAGCTTGATCCGCGCAATATTTTCACCCTTCAGCAGATTGCGATAAGTTACAATTATCTGCGGCGTTATGCGGAAGCAGAATCGACCTGCGATCGCGTCCTGGCGATCGATCCTGACAATGTTCTGACAAAGACAGGGCGCGCCGCTTATGAGTTAACCTGGAAAGCCAATCCCAAGCCCTTGCATCAAATGATCGATCTAGTTCGGGCGACTAATCCCGCCGCGCTTTCCCAGCTCGCCGATGGCTGGGTCACTTGCGCATTGGCGGAACGCGATCCGGTGGCTGCAAGAGAGGCCTTGATCGCGGCCGGCGAGAACACTCCCTTGAACGACCAGGCGGTTCACTTCAGCCGCCCGTTCGTAGAAGGGATGATCGCACGCCTGACTAGAGAAGAGGATAAGGCGCGATCCGCCTTTGCGGTGGCGCGGGCGGAGCAGGAAAAGAGTGTCCAGGCACAACCGGATTATGCGCCACCGCTATGCGTGCTCGGTGTGATCGACGCGGCTTTGGGTCGAAGAGAGGAAGCGCTCCGCGAAGGACGGCGCGCGGTCGAACTTCTGCCCGTAGAAAAAGATTCAATCAACGGCCCGCTGATGATTGAATATCTGGCGGTCACCGCTGCCTGGCTGGGTGACAAGGATCTCGCCGGCGAAGAGCTCGCCATGGCCATTCGTTATCCGGGTTCCCTCAGCTATGGCGACTTGAAACTGTCGTCGTTTTGGGACCCGCTGCGCGGCGATCCCCGGTTCGAGAAAATCGTCGCCTCCCTCGCGCCGAAGTAACATTTAGAGAGCGCACCGCTTGCCCGCCTGCGTGCGGGCGCCGCGCGCGCAACGCCTGTCCCGGCTTGGACTTCGGCGACTCGTCGAAAGAATCTTGAACTTTTCGCGTAACCTCGCCTCCAATTTGGGACAGTACCTCGTTGAACAAGAAAGCGCCCGTTCGCGACACCAATCCTATGAAAAACACCATTCAACTCAAACGCTGGATTATAACCGCCAAACCGAAACCCTTCCAAGAGACTCAAGTCCGGCTAGCCATTCCAAGGTCGTTACACAGTTTGCTTTTTGCGATCGTCCTGTTTGCAGGAGCTTGGCCGCTCTGTGCCAAAGCTGAACGCCACGAGGAGGGTCGGCCGGATTTCGGAGTCATCTTGGCGGTGAACAACGGAGGGGATGCGCACGACTTGCTGCCGGGCGACGGCTATTGCGACACCGACGGCACAGGCACCTGCACGCTGCGTGCGGCCATTGAAGAGACTAACGCTGGTTTTTTGCAGGTAGATTCCATCCTTATCAACGTGCCGCTGGTTACTTTGACCGAAAAGCTGCCCCTTCTAATAGTGTCGACCA
>JACDGM010000084.1 GCA_013815325.1 Chthoniobacterales bacterium | reverse complement strand
TTGCCGGGCCCCGGGTCGAGCACGACCCCGGCCGTACCAAAGCTGCTGTCAAGCTGGCCGTTCGCCAGCAACCGGATGACCCCGAAGGTGTCGAAGGAGGCGGAGACGACGATCCGGCCGTCCGGCTACAGCTTGGCAGTTTCGGGGCCGGGGATGATCGTGTTTTCCAGCACCACCACCTTGCCGCCGCGCCCGAACGTCGGGTCGAGCGTCCCTGATGTGGCCGCTTCAGCGCCCAGGGTCGCGCAGCAAATCATTGGGATTATCAATTTAATTTTTCCAGGCAAAGCTCCCCTAAAAAGGAAACGGCAGGATGTCATCGATTTGATCTTGTTTTTAGTCATATCTGGTTCGGTCTTTGCTTTCATAGGTATTAGTTCTTTACGAGGTTCAGTTCTTTATTGTTTGATGCCGCCGATCACTGTCCCCAATGGGCTTCTTCGGCACCTGTCTATACCGGCCGTTTTCTATACCGACCGTTTTCATAAATATTCCCGGCCTATCTGATTTATTTCTAATTTTGTTTAAGCGTATCAAATCTCTGCCTGTCTGGGAAGAGCTGTTGTTAGCGTAGCGAAATTCCCGGGAAGCCATCACTGACTTCCCGGGTTAGTTTTCTTTTTGTTTTGCTTCCGGGGCGTTAGCAAGAGCGCGAAGCCGCGTCGGCGGCGGTGGCAAGCGCGGTGAGAGTAGTGAAAAACTCTTGGCTCTGCCCTTCGAAGAGGCCAGTGCTAACACCGGCTTCGAACAAATGCAGCGCGCCGCCAAACTGTGTCCTGATTGGGCGCACGACGCATGCCAGGGGCAATCCCGGCTGCAGGAATTTGCAGGGATGCGGTATGTGATGCGCGCCGATATCGTTGATGGTCACATCTGGGAAGACGAGCCCATGGCCGGAGATCGCGGGCAGCCCTTCGAGTGACTGATGGAAGGAGGCAAAGAAGTAAGCCTCTGTTGGCCCGATGCTCGTGAGAATTCGCAGAACATCGAGATTGGTTACCTTAGGAATCAATGACGGGTAAATGCTCGCTCCGCCCTGCTCGGTCGCGCAGAAGTGGAAAGCGGCGGAATTAGCGATGAGCTGCACTTCTTTTTTCGTGAGCGGCCGGTCATCCATTGGAATGAGGGGCTTGTCGATGATCTCGACGAACTGAGGAAAGACATCGCCAAAGTCCGGGTTGCCGCGACGGCGATAGCGCAGGTAGAAGCTCGTATCCACCGTCGTCTTCAAGAGGTTGGTGAGCCGGCCGATCTGCCGCGCCCCTTTCGCCGTGCTGCTCGGCAGAGTGCGAAAGGCGTCGAGGTTGGTCGGCGGAAAGCCGTTCGCGACCAGGAAGCCGTTGATGAAGTCGGCGTGGCTTTGCTCGTCGCCGGCTACGTCGGTGGTGTAGATGGTCAGTTCACCCTCGATCAGGTTGAGGGCGTCCGCATAAGGCTTATTCCCAACGGCCAATTCGGCGTACTGAATCCAGAGATCGGTCTCGATCAATTCCGCCGCGGCCAGGAAATGAAGGATGGCGACGTCGCCGTCGGTGATGCCCGGGCCGCCGCTGGCGGTTTGGCCAAAGGCTGAGCGCGCCCCGGTGAATGCGCTTAGCCCGATACCGGCGCCAGCCATCGCGGCTCCGGTGAGGAATGAACGGCGGGATGGGCCCCGCTGATTAGGTATGTTTGTTTTTTTGATCATAGGTGCTTTCTAGCCGCTCAGCGGCATTGGTTGTTTTGTTGTGCTTGTCTGCTGATTTACTGCTAAAATTTACTCTGGCGCCTCAGGGATGATTCGACTGTAGAAACATGCGAATTGTCGTTGCTAAGGCGATGGCGTGATCACCATTTCACCTATCCATACCGCCTCAGCGGACTTTTATTCCCGGGAAACGTCGAGGCACGAAGACGAGGAGTGCTCGCGCGATTTCCCGTGCCCTTCGGAAAATAGCGGGAATTTTTTCGATTCCTGGCGGTAGATGTCTATTGAATGCAGATAAGCCCAACGCATTCCTGCGCCGCTTTTAATCGATTGCGGCAGTCACAACCGAATTGCACTTGAGTGTCTCAGTGCACCGGGAATGGCGCTCTTATGAAAGTTGATTCCAATATTGTTGAATTGAATAAACCCGAGAAATCGGAGTTGACTCTCCTTGCGCTCGTCGCTATCTCACGCGGAATCAGAGCGGCGGCCGTCGTGGTAAAGACAGAGCAAAGCACGTGGTCACATTCAAGCAGCCTAAGGCGTTTCGGGCAGTTGATTCTGCCTTGTCTGAATGGCTGTCCAGCCTGGTCCGCTGGCTCCCCATCCTGCGCCAAAAGGCTCACAATTTGCTTCGGAACAGCGCGATGAATAACTGCGAACAAACGCGGCAATGGCTGGATGCTTACCTGGATAACGAATTGGATCCGGTCAACACTTTGAAAATCGAGCAGCACCTGCTAGCCTGCGCGGCCTGTTTACAGGCCTATGAGGAGCAGCGCGCGTTAGGCCAGGTAACCAGAGCCGTTCCGCGCTATCCGGCGCCTGCTGGGTTGCGGGAGCGCATTCTTTCCGCCTTGCGCGCTGAGTCAGACCCGCTGACATCTATTCATTCCTGCTAAAGAGGGAGCTAAACACCTTGTCACATTCCAATAGGTTAAACCGGTTCGAGCAGTTGATTCTGCCTCATCTGGACGCTGCCTATAACCTGGCGCGCTGGCTTACCGGCCATGACCAGGACGCGCAGGATGTCGTGCAGGAGGCTTCCCTCCGTGCTTTTCGCGCCTTCGACGGTTTCTACGGCGAGAATGGTCGGGCCTGGCTACTCACGATCGTGCGCAACACCGCTTACAATTTGCTGCAAAAGAACAAGTCCCTGCGACAAACGACGCCCTTCGACGAGGAACTCCACGGCAACGCCGGAGCGAGCGAGTGCGCGACGCCGTTGAGTTTGTTGCGAGGCGCAGAGGACGAACAGAACCTGCGAGCGGCCGTCGAGGCGCTGCCTGACGAGTTCCGCGAGGCGCTCGTGCTGCGGCATCAGGATGGCTTATCCTACAGGGAGATAGCTCTCATCGCTGGGGTTCCGACCGGCACAGTGATGTCGCGCTTAGCGCGCGCGCGGGCGCGCCTCAAAGACTTTTTGGCGAAGGGAAACCGTGAGGAGGAGGCGTCATGAGAAACTGCGACGAAACCCGCCAATGGCTGGACGCTTATTTGGACAACGAATTGGATCCGGTCAACACCTTGGAAATCGAGCAGCACCTGCAAACCTGCCCAGCTTGCTCACAAGCCTATGAAGAACTGCGCGCCTTAGGGGCAGCACTTAGCACCGTGCCACGCTATCCGACGCCGGCCGCGCTGCGCGAGCGCATCCACTCCGCCTTGCTCGGGGAAGCGAGCGCAGAAGCTCAGACGATTCCTTTCGCCCCTGCCGCACGGCCGTCCTGGCGATGGGTGACGGCGCTGGCGGCAATGCTCGTTCTCGGGGCCATGCTCGCAGGCGCCTTACTCTTCTCACGGCATCAGCCTGCCGACCCAAACCAGATGCTGGCGCGTGAAGTTATCGCCAGTCATATCCGCTCCCTTATGGTTAGTCACCTGGCCGATGTGGCCTCGACAGATCAACATACCGTGAAGCCATGGTTCGATGGCAAGCTAAATTTCGCTCCGCCAGTGGTTGACTTCGCCAGGAACGGCTTTCCCCTCGTAGGCGGGCGGCTCGATTATCTTACTGACGGGCCCATCGCCGCGGTGGTCTACCGGCGCGATAAGCACGTGATCAATCTCTTCGTCCGGCCGGCTACCGGAACGGAACAAGGCAAGTTTCCAAAAACGGCCAGCCGGCAGGGATATAATTGCCTGAGCTGGATTCAGGCTGGGACAAGGTATTGGGCCGTCTCGGACCTCACCCCAGCCGAGTTACAGCAGTTCATGGAAATCGTGCGCCGTTCGACTCCGAGCTAAGGAACTTTTCTGCAACCGAGCTAGAGCCAGAGAGAGAAGACCATCTGCATCTGTGGATGGAGCTAGCACTGCAATGCGGCTCCGGATTCAGATCAACACCGAACATCCGCTTCGATGGCCGCGACCAACACGATGGCGCCAAAGCGCGTCGCCGCGTCCTTAGGCACCGGCTCGCAGGCCGGAATTTAGTGCCCACCGCCGCCGTGACCGCCGGCGCCTCCGATACTGCCAGCGCCGCCGGGGCCGGCGTTACCGGCGCCCCCGTCTCCGACGCCAGTTTCGCTGCGGTTAAGGCTTATATCTTGAGTCGCAGTGGCACCGCGGTCAGAATTCGCGCAGCCGGAAGTGACGAGAGCCACAGCGCATGCGGCGAGAAGGATTAGATTTTTACTTGGGTTTTTCATATTTATTTTTCGGATTCTAGGTTGGGAATTTGGAAGGTCTGCCATCGGGATCTCGACTCTGTTATTTTACCGTCAACTTTAAGCTCATGCCCATCGTCTTATGACCGTCTACGGGACAGTAGACTTTGTAAGTGCCGGGTTTTAGGTCCACTCGTAGAGATCCGCTGCGACCCTTCTTCAGCTTCGGCTTGATTTCCTTTTCGATTCCGTTGCCCTCGATCTCGAACCCGTGGGTCTCTGTGCCCGCGTTTGTTATCTTAAAGGTGGTAGCACCGGCACTGATCGAGCTCGGCATTTCGATTCTGAATTCGGTGAGCTTCACACCCACTGTGCCTTTGGCCAAATCAGGCGCGGCCGCCTCCTTCTTCGCGTCCGCGGGCTGCGGCGAGGCGACGGCAGAACCGTAGCCGGCCTTTGTATCCCCGGGATCGGGAGTGTCTCCCTGTCCGAATGCGTTACCGAACGCTGCCATTGTTCCGAGACTCAACATCAGTACTGCATACATCTTAGCTTTTTTCATCTTTGTCTCCTTTTTGTGTTTGTATAGTTGTCTAACCGTTGCCGAAGGCATCTCAGATTGGGGATGTTCCCGAATACCGCAGTCTGCTGGCAGGCCATCCGATTTCTCGCAATCTCTTGCGTGCCAGGATGGCATCAATCGCGAACATAACTAAGAGTTATTGAGATTGATTTCATAGTTTTCTTTCGTTGTGTAGAAGAACGGCAATAGGAAAGGGAAGTCCTAGCTGTGGTTCCGGCGGCGGTTTTGCCAGGCATCGTCACAAGGTCGCCTCGCATGTTGAATCGCTGCCACCTGTTCATACCGATTCTTTGCAGAAAGATTCCCGGACATTTGTTTTTGTTTCCTGGTGGATGCAGTGCCGGAAGCCACTCCCGTGATAAAACCCGACAAAGACAAAGGCTCTGGGGTTCCGCACACTCCGGCTTTCGTGCAGATAGCCGGTCCGCGCCGCATCTTATCGGCCTCGTCCTAAGGCATTCACAGCCTCTTTTTCATCGAGGAAAGATTTTCGGGAATAGAACCGAAGAAAATTGGTTTAGAACAGTATCGGCACATTTCGATGCGAGATGGCTGCGTTAATCCCGGGAATAAAAATCCGCTGAGACGGTATGTATAGGTGAAATCAAAATACTGCCGCTAAGCGGCTAGAAAGCAAACTATGGTCAAAGAAATAAACCAGACTAACGAGCGAGGCACATCCCGCCGTTCATTTCTAACCGGAGCGGCGCTGGCAGGCGCCGGGTTAGGATTGGGCGCACTAACGGGCGCGAACTCCGCTTTCGGAAAAACGACCGGCGGCGATCCGTGCGAGTCAGTCCAGGAGATTATCAACATTGCGGCGACCGCAGAGGCGTTGGCTGTGACTCTACTCGGTGAAGCGTTGCAGAACGCCGCGAGTGGCAAACTGGCGCTCAATGACGAGGAGCAGCAGGCACTCCGCGCAGCGCGGGCACAGGAGCAGGAGCATTACGCTCACCTGACCCGTTTAGGCGCGAAGGCATCGACCACCACGTTCACCCTATCCGATCCCAAAATCGTCACCGATGTGCCGACCTTTCTCAAGACGCTGATTGCCCTTGAAGAGGATTCCATAGCTCTTTACCTGGCGGCGGCACAGGAGTTCGCCATACTGGGGCACCCGGAACGATCTGAACTCGCCCTTGCCATTACCTCGGTCGAAGCCGCACACCGTGTGGCTGCTCGCTCCTTTGCCATCGATGCCGGAGTGATAACCGGATTGCCGAACGATGTCGCCTTCCAGCAGGCAAAATTCAGCAGCGTCGGACAGGCAACTGCCGCGCTCCGAGAGATGGGCTTTATCGGCGGAGAAGGCACGGGGCTCACCTATCCTGGTCCCGGTGCCCTCGATTACTCCGGCATGAAGGATCTTACGCCATAACAACGCAAAGGGAGAACAAAAGACCATGAATAAATCAGAGAAAGTTTCAAATGCACAACTATCGCGGCGTAACTTCCTCCACGGAAGTGGAGTGGTCGGCGCGGGACTGCTACTGTCTCAAATAGGACTGCTAAGTTCGGAGGTAGTAGAAGCTGCAAATCACATGTCGGCCGAGGCGGAACCGGAGCGGGTGCAGGACATACTGGATATCCTGGCGACCAACGAGGCATTCGGGGTAACGCTCGTCGGCACGGTGCTGGACAGTGCCAAGAACGGCACCTACACCACACCTATCCCGGAGAAGGTGCAGAAGGCTCTCACAGGTGTGCGGGCGCAGGAGCAATTCCACCTTGACTTCCTGAAGCGTGCGGGAGCGCGCCTGCGAACGGATACCTTTTACCTAGCAGACCCCAACATCTTGCTGGACCCGCATACCCTTTTCACTGACCTCGTAGAATTGGAAGACGCAGCGATTGCAGCCGTGATGGCATCGTTCAAAACCTTCGCGCGCGAGCGACGATTTGACCTGCTCAAACAAAACTTCCAGTTCGCCGCTGAGGAAGCGGAGCATCGGCTGCTGGCGAACCACGCGCGCGGAGCCCGTCCGGCTAACGACCAGGCATTCGCGCCGGCGATATTTCCGACGGTTGCCCAGTTCTACAAGAAGCTCAAACACAAAGGGATCATTGAGGGCAGCGGGAAAAAGATCGTCTACCCCGGCCCAGGCGAGATTGACTCCACTAACGTTATCTACCGAACGCCGGCCGGGCCGGCGGTGGATTGCACGCCAAAGCCCAAAGGATAAGCGCTATGGGCGCACAGCACAGAAGTAGGAACGATCACGAAGAAAGAAAAAGCGTTTCGCACGACGGGATCGATCGGCGCGACTTTCTGACCTGTATGGCGTGGGCGGGCACGGGACTGCTCTGGACCATCGCCGGCGGGGTGCCTGTTTCCCGACTCTTTGCTCAGGGAGACACTCCGGCAGCTGCGGGCTCGTTCAGTTTTTTCCAGATCAGCGATAGCCACATCGGGTTCAGCAAGCCGGCTAACACTGATATGACCGCGACGCTAAAGGCCGCTGTCGATAAGATCAACGCGGCGCAGGCGAAACGGCCGGCTGACTTGATCCTGCATACGGGCGACGTGAGCCACATCTCGAAGCCGGCTCAGTTTGATACGGCGGAACAGGTGATCAAAGGCGCGAAGGTGGATCGCGTGTTCTACGTCCCGGGCGAGCACGATACTTCCATCGATGGCGGGCCGTTGTATTGGGAGCGTTTCGGGAAAGGAACCCGGGGCGGCGGTTGGTACAGCTTCGATCACAAGGGCGTCCATTTCATGGGTCTCAATAATGTCCTGATGCTAGACTCGTTAGGCGATCTTGGACCGCTACAACTGGAGTGGATGAAGAACGATGTGGCTGGACTTTCCTCTTCGACACCGATTGTTCTCTTTGCGCACATTCCTCTGTGGGCGGTTTATCCGCAGTGGGGCTGGGGGACAGACGATGGGGCCCAGGCGCTCTCGTTGTTGAAGCGCTTCGGCTCGGTCACGGTGTTGAACGGGCACATCCACCAGGTCATGCAGAAAGTGGAGGCAATGTGAGTTTCCACACTGCGCTCTCCACGGCGTTCCCACACCCGGCGCCGAGGACAGCCCCACACGCCGGACCGAAGGTGGTGCCGGCTGGAAAACTGGCGAGTGTGTTAGGAGTGGCCAGAGTGAGCTATGTGACGCGGGAAGGTCCTCTCGCTATCGTTGACTCCTCGCTGGCGGAGGGAGCGTTATGAGACGCGACATCCTCTTTGTCCTGGCGGGCCTCGCAGCGCTGTTACTGCTGTCACTTGCTCTCGGCCTGGCGCATCCCTTCGGTAATCCGCGGGCGACTACCACGGTGGCGACGGATGCGCCCTCCACACTGCTGATGGAACACGCTTTGATTCCAGTGGAAGTGAGATCGGTGCTGCGGGCGAAATGTGCAGACTGCCATTCTACGCAAACGCGCTGGCCGTGGTATGGGCGCCTGGCGCCGGCGTCATGGTTGATGGAGAGCGATATTACAGAAGCACAGGAACAGATGAACCTCTCCCAATGGGAGTCTCTGCCGGATGAAGAGATCCGAACGCTGCGCGCGGAAATCGCGGGTGTGGCGCGGGCGCATATCATGCCTCATCTGCAGTACCGGGTGGCCCACCGTGATGTGGCAGTGACAGAGGATGACGTAAGAGTGTTAAGGGACTGGGCACGCGGAAATGTGACCCAGAAACTCGATGAGGCGGAAAAGACTCCGCCAGATGCAGGGCCCGGAGATGCGGGCCGCGGGAGGCAGATCTTCGCTTCTAACTGCGCAGGCTGTCACTCGCCGGAACACCACCAGGAGGGACCCAAGCTGGCCGGTGTGTTTGGCCGGCCGAGCGGGACAGGACCTGGCTTTCTCTATTCTGCCGCGCTGAAGAAGGCGGCGGTGAAATGGGATGAGCAGTCACTGGATAAGTGGCTGGCAAAACCGGATGCGGTCGTGCCGATGAACAATATGTACTTCCATGTCGTGAAGGCAGAGCAGCGGCGCGATTTGATTGCTTACTTGAAGGGCTTGCAGACTTCAGGCAATTGAGTCATCTCCGTTAGCCGCTCGACGTAGAGTTCGCTCCAGCGCGATTGGTTCATCGCGCACATCGGGATGGCCTCCCACTTGCCGTTCGCGCGATTCTTGACCGCGCCTTTGAAGACACAGGCGTCGAGGCGGCTCTGCACGACGGGATCGTTAGGCGCGTTCGCGACTTGCGAAGCGTGCATGAAGTTATGCGTCCCGATGTTAATCGTATGCGCGCGACCGGTCCCCAGCGCGCGCGCAAACTCCCACGGGATCGACCCGGAAATCAGGAGCCATCCGATGCGCAGAAATATGCGCCAAGCCAGACCCGGATATTTCGCGAACGCTCCGGCGACGCGATAGGCGAGGAGCGAGCCGCTCTGCGCGTCGCCATCCGTCGTCATGGTGGAAAGGGCGCCGAGTTTTTCCAGGATCTCGGTGAAGAGTTTTCTCGTTTTCGTGTCAGTGGGCAGGAGAGGAAGGAGATGATTGCTCCGCTCCGAGATAAGCAGGCTGGCGCCTTGGTTGCAATCGGGATGGCCGCCGATGTAGGCGCTGCCGTTGATCGGAATTCCGATGCCGCGACAGATTTCCCGCCAGACCAACTCCGGCGTAACCGGATGCTCAGAAAAGATCGTCCGCCCAGTGTTAGCCTCCGGCTGAAAGCTGAGGATGCGCCAGATCCTGGAGCGCTCTGGATCGGTGAGAAACCAACGGACGACCTGCGCGATCGAACCGATGTTGCGTTCGGTGACGGTGCAATTGTGCGCCAACTCGAAAGGCAGCCCGGTCCGCGCCCGCACTCGCAACGCCAGGCTGGTAAAAGCTTCCCGCAGGGGATGAAGATCGGCCTCACTGGTGACGCGGTTGATCGGATGAGCGGCGCGGCCGGCTTGTGTCATGTCGATGTGCACTGCCATCTGGCGCAGCCCGCCGTCGAGGACGAGCTGCTCGAGGAATTCGGGGTGATCGAGCAGCGTTTGCCCATGAGTCATGAGCATCGGCACGAGGCCGGAATCAACCGCGTAACGGACTATGGCAACCAGCTCGCTCTGGCGATTGCTCCGCCAGTAAGCGTCGGCCACGTCGCCGCCCGTTATCTGCAAACCGGCTCCCGGACCTTGGAAGCGGCGGTTGGCGTCGATTTGTTCCTTCATCTGCGTGAAGGAAGGAATAGGGATTTGGTTCGCGATTTTTGGCAAATAGCAATGTGTGCAATGAAAGGAGCAATAGCTTGCTCCAGTGGTGAAGCCGCAGTGGGTGAGGTG
Source organism: Chthoniobacterales bacterium (assembly GCA_013815325.1). Classification (GTDB taxonomy): domain Bacteria; phylum Verrucomicrobiota; class Verrucomicrobiia; order Chthoniobacterales; family UBA10450; genus Palsa-1392. The sequence goes on along the minus strand of JACDGM010000084.1, from coordinate 7,476 downwards.
CCGGCCGCTAATTTGATTCGGCGTCTGCAATTCCGCCGGCAACGAGTCCCAGCGCGCACGCAGCAGGCGCTGCTTTTCTGGGTTAATCGGATGGCGAAAAGATTGCCAGCGGCGGCGCCAGAGTTCCGATCGCTTGGAGAAGGCCATACAAGAGAGAGTCACCGGAGGAAGTTTGATTCCAGCCACAGCAGGAAAGGTGAATTGGAGGCAAGGGGATTCGAACCCCTGACATCCAGCTTGCAAAGCTGGCGCTCTACCAACTGAGCTATGCCCCCCGCCGAGACGGCCGATTGTAGGGCGCGGGGACAGGATTGCAAGCACCGCTGAAGCAAAAATGCCGAACGCATCTCTGCATTCGGCATTTTGCTTACCGGACAAATGACTGCTGTTCGCCTCTTAAGCGCGATAAGTCTTAGCGCGGCTTCGCGACGAACGCTGTCCTTACGCCGGTGACCTCATCGAGTGCTCGTCCGGTGATTTCTCCTGCGTCGTTAATGTCTTTTGCTTGTTCTAGGCGCGGGGTATAGCTGGACTGCTTGAGATCGTTCAGGTCTCTGATAACTCCGTTTTCCCAAAGGAAAGCACGACAGTTGCCGTCTGCGTCGCATGAGAGCCCAACCACCTGGCGGCGCTCGTTGATGCCGTAGGCTTCGCTGTGCACATCCCCCGGCAATGTCCCAATCGACTGAATGCCGCCCTCTCTAGTCCAGATAAAGGCGATCAGGAAATTGCCATCCGGGTCGCCGGGTGTGCCGGCAAATCCAGCAACATCGCCCCGTTGGTTGATCGCTGTCGGCGTGTTCCAAAATTCCGCACCAAGGTTGCCGATGTCAGTGACACGGCCGTTTTGCCAGAGCACAGCGTGCTTGGCGGTATACCTTCCGATCGCCTGATCGCAAATGCCCGAAATGCCGACTGCTTGGCCCACATCGTTGATCGCGGTCGCGGAGCCGGAAGTGTCGCCAGCGAGAAGGGGGAATTCGTGAATCTGGTCATGCTGCTCGGTATCCCAGAAGACGGGATGAAACTGCAGGACTTGAGGCGGGACGCAGGTGCCATCGACGCAGGTGTTCTCCGCCCAGCCAACCACGATGCCATCGTTGTTCACTCCCGTGGCAAAGCCGTTGTCCCCACCGAGAGTCGAGAGTGGTCTCATCCGGCCCCGCTGCCAGACGAAGCCAAGATTGATGAAACCGACAGCGTTAGGTCCACTGTAGAATGCCGCGCTGCTCCAGTCCTCACCGCGCGGTTGAGGCGTGTCCGTCTGCGAAATTCCCGCGATGATGCCTCGGGTGTTTTTCACGTTAAAAGGGACGGTGCTGTTTTTATCAGGGCCGCCGAGCGTGCCGAGGTCGATGATAGAACCGGTTTTCCACAAAGTGGCATGACGGCTCAGCTCTCCGGACAGGGTGGAATAGCCTGCGACCCAGTTGCGATCGTTGATGCTGTTGCCCCTGCTATTGGTTCCACCGAGCGAAGCGAGGTCGACCACGCGGTATTGCTGGGTTCGAGCTCGCGGCTGGGCGGGGGGATCCTGAGCGAAGAGCAGCGCGGCGGCGCAGAGTGCGATCGCGATGATGACTAAAAGGATCCATGGCTTATAGCCATCGTTGACCGAGTAGGCACTAAGGGGCCGTATCCTATCAACCGTCGCAGCTGGCTTGGCTAAAAGAGGATTGGCATTAGGAATTTGTCTTGATGTGTTCATGAGTTTTCTCCATTGGTTACTGAGTTTGGTTACTAAGTAACTTTTAGGATGACCATCGGAGTGCCACAAGACCCACCTCGCTTAATCATCACGGCCCAGTTTGGTAGCGGCGTAAAGCCAGGTTGAGCGCGCTGGAGGAGAAGCGCTCGGTATGGTCGAGAAGCTGATGCTACGACTCCCAGCGTAAGTCAGTCTAGCTTGACGGACAGGAATGCGTGACGCCGTTTCGCTTCAGTGCCGAGGCGAACTTAAACAGCCCTTCTCGAATCTGCGCGCGCGACCAGGCGGCGAACCCGAAGGTCAGAGCAGGATTCAACTCCGCTTTGATGAAGCATGACGAAAGCGGCGACGGCCTGATTCCAACTTCCGCGCAGACACGCGTGATCAACGGCAAATCCGTCTTTTGCCGCAGCCAGGCGACGAAATGCAAACCGGCTTCGGGAATTTGCAGGAGAAAGTGCTCACTAAGCAAGGTATTGAACTCTTCGATGAAGAACTCTCGCCTCTCGGAATACAATTTTCGCATCCGCTTGATGTGACTCAGGAAAAACCCTTCGTCGAGGAACCGTGCGAGGGTCGCCTGGTCAATCGCAGATGAGTGTTGATCCATCACCGCGCGAATCTTGATCATTGGCTCGACTAACTGCTCTGGCGCGAGGATATAACCCAACCGTAAGGAAGGATAGAGGATTTTGCTCATCGTCCCGGCGTAGATTACCCGGCCAGAGTTATCGAGTCCCTGCAGGCATGGGAGCGGCGGACCGGTAAAGCGAAACTCCGAGTTATGATCGTCCTCGAAGATGAAGGCATCGTGGGTCTGCGCAAAATCGATCAGGGCAGTCCTGCGCGCGAGACTCATCGTCATCCCTAGTGGAAATTGATGAGAAGGCGTCACGTAAATGATTTTTGGCGATCGCTCTTTCGAGGGCCGCCCGATCACGATTCCTTCCTCGTCAACCGGACGCGGAACCACGGTCGCCCCGGCGAAACCAAAAGCGCGGCGCGCTTGGTAAAACCCCGGGTCCTCGATCCACGCGACCTCCCCTCGATTCACCAGGGCCATCGCGCTGATCATCATCGCCTGCTGGGTTCCGGCCGTGACAACGATCTGATCCGGATGACAGCGCGCCCCCCTGAAATCGGACAGATAGGCGGCGATCGCTTTGCGCAGGTCGGGGTCGCCATGACTCGACGCATACTGCAACAAGTGCGCTCCCTTTCGCGCCAGCACCTGGGCTCGAAGCCGTTCCCAAACTTCGATCGGAAACTCGTCGAGCGCCGCGAGCGCGGGAACAAAGGAGACCCCGGGCGCGCCCGCGATCCCGAGATCAAATTGTTTCCCCACACGCTTATCCGGAATGTCCTTCACCCGGTCGGAGAGGCGGGCGGCACGAACAATCTGCGGCTCTGTTTTCGGCTGGCGCGGACTCAGGAAAGTTTCGGGCAGAGAGTCTGCGACGAACGTCCCGGATCGCGTCCTGGCGCGGAGATAGCCTTCCGCATGCAGCTTCTCGAAGGCGAGCTTGACGGTGAGTCTTGCGACGCCCAGATCCGCCGCGAGCGTCCGAGAGGAAGGAAGCCGAGATGAGTTGGAGTCAAAGTTACCGGAAACCAACTCATCGCGAATCTGCCGGTAGAGTTGCTGGTAAAGCGGTTCGTCGGCGGTTCGATCGAGCCGAATCATCTCGAAGGCGATGATCGAGCGCCGCCGCCGCTTCTTATTGAGGGTCCTGTTCATCGACTCTAATCTGGCCAAACTGGGATACTCCTTTTTATCAAACTGGGTATAGTCATCTTGACCCAATCCGAAACATTGAGAAAGAAAGGTCGGATAACTATCATGCAAAGTCCCTGTAGCGATTACTCTGAAACCAAAGGTCTAATCTATTTTGCCCGGATGCTCGACAAGATTCGGCTCAATGCGGAAAGGCGGTTGGCTCCGGGCTATTTCCTCGGGGTGGAAGATCCCACCTTTTTCGACGCGCGCTGCACGCGCTTCCTCGGCGTTGACTATGACGAGCTGGGAATCCGGACTTTGCAGGGAGGGCCGGACGACGAGATTCTCGATTGGTGCTTCGCCCGAAGCGGCCGAAAACCGAGCGATGAAGAGATTCTTTTCTTTAATGCGTTTCTCTCCAAACGCGGTTGGCGCGACGAAAGCAGCGCCGACCTGCAAGCGGCCAAGGAACGACTCGGCTGGGAAACCCGTGAGGATATTCAAACCTGGGTGGACTTGCACGACGCCGAAGAAGGTCGAACGCCAGGATGATTGGCCGGCGTTCGGCATCGGGACAGTTAGGATAACCAGATATGTCTTAGCCCGGCGACACCTACGTTCCCACCCCAAAAGGAAGGCGCTATGTCTTGGCTCACGCATCGACTCGTGTACTCCAATGCGCCGTGATGACCTGATACTCAACCCGATCCGTTGAGACAGCGGCTGCTGCGAAAAAAAATGCCGGACGGCACTTGGCCATCCGGTATTAAGACGATTTTCAGCGACTCCTGACTTATGCGTTACCGTTTCGATATACTCTGAGCCTTGGTTTCTTTCGATTCCAAGGGCTTCACGGCATCTGCGAAACCCCGAAGGATTTCGCTCTTAGCCGTCGACCTGTGCTGACGAACCGAGAATCGTGAATCGAGATTCGGAATTACTCCGATGCACGATGTCACGATTTAACGAATCACGCCGCGAAAGCATTTCTCCTTAGAAAGGAGGTGATCCAGCCGCAGGTTCCCCTACAGCTACCTTGTTACGACTTCATCCTAGTTACCGCTCATAGCGTAGGACACTGCTTCCTGTTGCCAGGTTGGCGCGCGCACTTTTCCATTGATCCTTACGATGGATGCTTCGCTCGCCTCGAGAAAAAGATGGAGGTGCTTTTGGCGAGCGCGTAGCGTCCCGGGTGTCCGACGAAGAAAAGAAGAAGCTGCGCTTGGAGATCGCGCATGTGCTCTTCGTCGATATCGTCGGTTACTCGAAGCTGCTCATCTCCGAGCAGAGCGATCTGCTGGAGCACCTGAAGGAAATAGTACGCGGCTCGGAAGAGGTGCGGACGGCGGAGGCGGCTGGGAAACTCATTCGCCTGGCCACGGGCGACGGGATGGCGTTGGTTTTTCGCAACTCACCGGAAGCGCCCGCACAATGCGCCCTTGAACTCGCCCGCGCCGATTCACAGCATCCGGAATTGCAACTGCGAATGGGCATCCACAGCGGCCCGATCAACGAAGTTGTCGACGTAAACGATCGGGCCAATGTCACCGGCGCCGGGATCAACCTGGCGCAACGAGTGATGGATTGCGGCGATGCCGGGCACATCCTCCTTTCCCAGCATGTGGCTGACGACCTGGAGCAGTACGAAAAGTGGCGTCCGTTGTTGCATGTGCTGGGCGAATGCGAAGTGAAACACGGTGTGCGTCTGCGCGTGGTGAATCTCTACACCGACGAGCTGGGCAATCCGGCAGTGCCGGAAAAATTCCAGCGGATCGGAGGCGCAAAAATGTCGCGCGTCCTGTGGCGTGAAATAGTCATCGTCTTGCTGCTCATCGGGGCGTTTATCACGGGTGCGATGCTGTTTTTCCATCGATCCGGGTCGCCATCGTCGGCCCCCTCCACATCGCCGGTTGCAACAGCGCCCGCGATTCCGAAAAAATCGATCGCTGTTTTGCCTTTCGAATATCTTAGTGAGGAGAAAGCCAACGCCTATTTCGCCGACGGCGTGCAGGATGAAATTTTAACTGACCTGGCGAGGATCGCGGATTTGAAGGTGATCAGTCGCACCAGCGTCATTGGTTATCGCGAAACGGCCGGCCGCAATCTGCGAAAAATTGGCCAGGAACTCGGCGTCGCTCATTTGCTGGAAGGGAGCGTGCATCGCGCTGGCGCTCGCGTGCGGGTCAACGCGCAGTTGATCGATGCCCGAACGGACGCGCACCTGTGGGCTCAGACCTACGACCGGGACCTCGCGGATGTTTTCGCGATTCAAAGTGAGATTGCAAAAGCAATCGCTGACCAACTGGAGGCAAAACTTTCGCCTAACGAGAAGAGTGCGATCGAAGAGGCCCCGACGAGTAACGTCGCCGCCTTCGATTTCTACACTCAAGCGCGTAACCTCATGCTGAATATCTCGTTCACCGCGGTGCGTTTCGATAACCTGCGGCGGGCCATCACCCTGCTCGAACAAGCCGTCGCGATAGATTCGCACTTCTTCCTTGCTTACGTCGCTTTGGCGGAAGCGAATGATCAGCTTTATTCCCTCGGCGGCGGCGATCACACCCCGGCGCGGCTGGCCGCGGCCGATGCCGCCCTCGCCCGCGTAACGGAACTTCGACCCTCGGCGGGCGAAACCTCCTTAGCCGTGGCTCGCCATCGCTATCACGCCTACCGCGATTTCGCCGGCGCGCGCACGGAGTTAGCCGAAGCCGCCCGCTCTCTTCCGAACGAGCCGGCGATCATGAGCCTGGCCGCTTTCATCGATCGCCGCGCCGGTCAATGGGAAGAGGCCGTTCGGGAGCTAAGTCAGGCGATCGAGCATGATCCTCGCAACATCTTTTTCATGCAGCAACTCGCGCTGACTTATCAATACATGCGACGTTATGCGGAAATGGCCGCGGTGCTCGACCGCGCCATCGCCGTGGATCCAGCGCGGGTCGAGACAAAGATTGCTCGCGCACAGGTTGAACTTCATCGGCATGCGGACACACGCCCGTTGCACGACACAATCCAGGAGGCGGTGGCGCGCGATCCATCAATCGCCTCCGTCGTGGCAGAAAACTGGATCAATCTTTCGCTCTGCCGACGCGACGTCGATGAACTGGCTCGCGCCTTGACGAGTTTGGGGAACCGCGGTTTCGGCGAGAGTGCGGTAACCTTCGATCCCTCTTTTGGTGAGGCACTCGGAAAATACCTACGGGGAGATTCCGTCGGTTTCCATGAGAAACTGCAGGTTGCACGCAGTAAACAGGAAGAAACGGTACGGCGGCAGCCGGACTATTCCGCGCCACTCTGCGCGCTCGCGATTATCGACGCGATGCTCGGTCGCAAGGACGACGCCCTGAAGGAGGGCCAGCGCGCGGTTGAACTAACGCCTGTTAGCACAGATGCCGTCAGCGGCACGGAGCAGAGGGTATTGTTTGCGGTTGCTAGCGCGTGGGCGGGCGCAAAAGACCAGGCGCTGGACCAATTGGAGGCGATGACCAAAACGCCGTGCTTTCTTAGCTACGGTCAATTAAAGCTGCAGCCGTATTGGGATCCGCTGCGCGGCGATCCGCGGTTCGAGCAAATCGTCGCCTCTCTCGCGCCGAAAGAAACGTCCAAATAAGGAGTTCGCGTTCCAAACACGCATCTGGCAAGGGTGGAGAATCTTCTCGAGCCACGGCTTTATCCGCGGAAACTACTAGTTGGGCAATCCGCATGGAAGCAGGCGGGCTGAGGTGTAGACAAGAAAAAGGCCGGACAGCATGAGCGTCCGGCCTTTAGAAGTGTCAGCAATTAAATAAAAACTGAATTGTGCGCTACCGTTTCGATATTCTCTGAGCCTCAACGCGTTTCCTTGTTGAGGGCTTAACGACATGTCTGAGATCCCGAAGGACTTCAGGGTTAGCCGTCGACCTATTCAAGCACCACCAAGTGGTGAAAGAATTTCTCCTTAGAAAGGAGGTGATCCAGCCGCAGGTTCCCCTACGGCTACCTTGTTACGACTTCATCCCAGTTACCGCTCATAGCGTAGGACGCTGCTTCCCTTGCGGGTTGGCGCGCGCACTTC
>JACDGM010000175.1 GCA_013815325.1 Chthoniobacterales bacterium | reverse complement strand
CTACACAGCCGTTGGCTTTCTTGAACGGGTCCGGTGGTGGTTGAGCGAGACGGCGCACGGTCGTCTTCACGACATCGATCAGCCGCTCGATCCGCTCTTCGCCCTGTCACGGGATCGTTTCGTGTTGCCACCGGCGGCGATCAGTGCGGGCCAAGAACTCTTTTTCGGGGTCGCATTGTCAGGCGACTCCGGCGTCCCGGTGCTGCTGCGGCCGCTCGCGGGCTTGCCGCCCGACAATCTCGATGTTCAGCGCTGCATCGCGACAATTTCTGTCGTTACGACCAGGACCAGGCACGGGCGGATCAGACAGCTACCTCAAAATCTCGCGGAATTGGTCGATAGCTATCGCGAATTGGGGACAGAGCTAGTTCCTCTTTTCGTCGCTGCGCTGCAGGAACTCTATCATCGTCCCCAGAGCCGACCCTTCTTCGACTGCCGTCTCATGGCAATCGTTAAAACTCCTCTTGCTCGCGATCGCGGAGCGAGCGAGGTGACTTTCGTTAAAGGCTTCTTGTGCGATTCCACGGCGAAGGATGAGAACGCCGGAGCAATAATCCGTCACTGAAGCGGCCGGGATGTCTGGCTGCGCCGGAGTAAAACTCCGTCAGGTGATAGCTCTCTACGCCGGTTGGCGGAGGGCGGGGGATGAAGGGCGTGGAGCTATATGGGCGGGTTCGCCATGCGGTGCAGATTGAAGGATTGAGCCATCGGGAGGCGGCGCGGCGGTTCGGCGTCGATCCGCGGACGGTGGCCAAGATGATGGTGTTTTCGGTGCCGCCGGGATACCGCCGGAGCAAGCCGGTGTTGCGGCCCAAGCTTGAGCGGTTCATCGGGGTGATCGAGCGGATGCTGGATGAGGACACGCGCCGGCCGTCCAAGCAGCGGCATACTTCGAAGCGGATCTTCGAGCGGCTTCGGGACGAGCACGGCTTCGCTGGTGGCATCACGATCGTGAAGGACTACGTGGCTGGCTGGCATCAGCGCAGCCGGGAGATGTTCGTTCCGCTGGCGCATCCACCCGGACATGCCCAGGTCGACTTTGGCGAGGCGCTGGGCATCATCGGCGGAGTGGAGCGCAAGATCCACTTCCTGTGCATGGACCTGCCGCACAGTGACGCCTGCTTTGTCGTGGCCTATCCGGCGGAGACAACGGAAGCGTTCTGCGACGGCCATGTTCAGGCATTCGCCTTCTTCGGCGGCGTGCCGCAGTCGATCCTTTACGACAACACCCGGATCGCGGTGGCCCGCATCCTGGGGGACGGCAAGCGGGTGCGCACCCGGGTGTTCACCGAACTGCAGTCGCACTATTTGTTCGAGGACCGGTTCGGCCGGCCTGGCAAAGGCAACGACAAGGGCAAGGTGGAGGGCCTGGTCGGCTATGCGCGACGGAACTTCCTGGTTCCGATCCCGGTGTTCGAGAGCTTTGAGGCGTTGAACGCCTATCTGCTGGAGTGCTGCCTGGCCCGCATGGCCGAACGTCTGCGCGGCCATTCGGCCACGATCGGGGAGCGGCTGGAGCACGATCTTGCCGCCTTCCAGACGCCGCTGCCGGCGCCCTACGACGCCTGCGAGAAGGTGCCGACGAGGGTGTCGTCATTGTCGCTGGTGCGCTATCGGCTCAACGACTACTCGGTGCCCACCAGCTACGGCCATCGCGACGTGCTGGTGCGCGGCTACGTGCATGAGGTGGTCATTGCCTGCGGCGCCGAGGTGATCGCGCGTCATCGTCGATCCTACGAGCGCGAGGACTTCGTGTTCGAGCCGCGGCATTATCTGGCGCTGCTCGAGCACAAGACCAATGCGCTGGACCAGGCCGCGCCGCTCCTCGGCTGGCAGTTGCCGGAGGAGTTCACGACGCTGCGGCGGCTTCTCGAAGCGCGGATGGGCAAGCATGGCAAGCGTGAGTTCGTCCAGGTTCTGCGGCTGATGGAGAGCTTCCGGGTCGATGAGGTCGCCGCCGCCGTGCGCGACGCCATCGCCCGTGGAGCGATCGGCGTGGATGCCGTCAAGCATCTGGTGTTGTGCCGTATCGAGCGGCGGCCGCCACGGCTTGACCTGACGATCTATCCCTACCTGCCACAGGCGCGGGTAGCGACCACGGCTGCCGGCTCGTACATGGCTTTGCTCAGCGGGGTGACGTCATGACCGACACGCCCCAGGTTCTACTCGCCCATCACCTCAAGGCCCTCAAGCTGCCCAGCTTCCTGCGCGAGTATGACAAGCTGGCCCGGCAGTGCGCCGCCGAAGGCGTCGAGCACACCCGCTACCTGCTGCGCCTCGCCGAACTGGAGCTAATCGAGCGCCAGCGGCGGATGGTGGAGCGGCGGATCAAGGAGGCGCGGTTCCCGGCCGTCAAGAGCCTCGACAGCTTCGACTTCCTCGCCCTGCCGTCGCTCAACAAGACTCTGGTGCTGGAGCTTGCCCGCTCCGAGTACGTCACGCGCCGTGAGAACATCATCGCCGTCGGCAACTCGGGCACCGGCAAGAGCCACATCGCGCTCGGGCTTGGTCTCGCCGCCTGCCAGAAGGGTCTGTCGGTCGGCTTCATTACCGCCGCGGCACTGGTGCACGAGTTGATCGAGGCCGGCGACGAGAAGCGGCTGCTCCGTCTGCAGCGCCAGCTTGCTGGCTACAGGCTGCTGATCATCGACGAACTCGGCTATGTGCCACTGTCCCAGACCGGCGCCGAGCTGTTGTTCGAGGTGTTCTCGCAGCGCTACGAGCGCGGCTCAACCATCGTCACATCGAACCTGCCGTTCGACGAGTGGACCGGCGTGTTCGCCTCAGAGCGCCTCACCGGCGCCTTGCTCGACCGTCTGACACATCACGTCCACATCCTCGAGATGAACGGCGACAGCTTCCGGCTCAAGCAGAGCAAGCAGCGAGCCCAGACCCAACCCGACGACACTCAGCAAACCTGACGATCCCCACAAAGGGCATCTTCACAGACGACTTCCGATCGCGCCGCCTGATGCATTTTTACTCCGGCCAGCCGATGCACTTTTGCTCCGGCGTTGACAGGGGCACGAGACAACCGCACCTTGAGAGCGCTATTCATCCGCTTTTGATAGCGAAATTAGCCGGCTATCTAAAGGCCGATTTGCGTGTTCGCTGGCGGACTTTCCGACAGATGGGCTGTGACTTCGCAGCCCACCCGTCATGCCGGTTGATGGCCGCATTACTGGCCTATTTTGCTCACCGCACGGGACGGAAGAACTCCCGAATATCACCGAGCAGCAGTGTAGGCTCTTCCATGGCCGGGAAGTGCCCACCTTCCGAATGGTCTACCCATGCGGCGTATTTTCTACCGGGATCCATGATACGGCGCATAAGCGGGTGGGTGTTGAACACTGCCCAGCCTTGGGGAACGACGGAAGGAGCGCTCCAGCTGGCGGTGCTGTGGGCCGTCTCCCAATAGAATTGAGCCGATGAGCCGCCCGAATTTGTGAACCAGTACAGTGCAATGTTAGTCAGCAACTGGTCTCGGTCGACGGCTTGGTCGGGCAACGGCTTTTTTGGGTTGGTCCATTCCCGGAACTTCTCGGTGATCCACGCCAGCTGCCCGATTGGTGAGTCGCCAAGCCCATAGGCCAGCGTTTGCGGCTTGGTCTGTTGTTGGCGAAAGTATCCGTCGCCATCCTTGGTGCTCGCTTTGACAATGGAAAGTTCGCCCTTCTCCGCTTCGCTAAGATCCGGCGGCAGAGGCAGAAAGACTCCGGCGTAAGCCAGCGTCCCGCGGTCGCTAGCGACATGAACGTCCGTAATC
>JACDGM010000174.1 GCA_013815325.1 Chthoniobacterales bacterium | reverse complement strand
TGATCGTCGCGCTCGTGCTGCTTTTTTGCGGCGCGACGTTTCTCGCGCCGGTGTTCGACCCGCACGTCCGCCCCGGCTGGTTTATTTTTTATTGGACGGTCTGCGCCTGGGTTACGCTGACGGCGGTGTTGCTCGCGGTTTTCGATCTCTTGCTCGTGCGGGCGCAGGGGCGCGCCGCGAAACGGGCGCTGGCGGAGAAGTTTTCGGAGGCTGAGGAGGAAGCGTGACCCGGATTGCTTGTCGCGAACGCAGGACTGTTTATGCCTAACGAATCGGATTTTCACGAAGGGGCTGAGCTGCCCGCCATCGGCTGGAAACGGCGCGAGCAGATGGAGGCCGATGAGCAGCGCACGCTCGCACCTTTTGCCCAGAAATCGGGCAATTCACGGGGCCGGAAATTTCCCGAACCGCCCCATGTTTACCGGACGGAGTTTCAGCGCGACCGGGCCCGGATCATTCATTCGCGCGCGTTCCGCCGGCTGGAATACAAGACGCAGGTTTTTCTCAACGGGACGGCGGATCATTTGCGCACCCGGCTGACGCATACCTTCGAAGTGGCGTCGATCAGTCGGACGATCGCGCGCGCCTTGGGCTTAAACGAGGACCTGACGGAATCGATCGCTCTGGCGCACGATCTGGGGCATGCGCCGTTTGGCCACTCAGGAGAAGAAATGCTGGCCGAGTGTATGCGGGGTCATGGCGGCTTCGAGCATAATCGGCAGAGCGTGCGGGTGGTCGAGCTGTTGGAGGCGGCTTATCCGGCGTTCCCGGGATTGAATTTGACCTTCGAGGTGCTGGAGGGTTTGCAGAAACATCAGGCGACTAACGCCGGCGAAGCTCGCTCGCCCTCGCTGGAAGCGCAGGTCGCGGACCTCGCGGATGAAATTACCTACTACAGCCACGATCTCGACGATGCGCTCGATTTCGCGATTCTAGATTCGGATCAGCTCGATGAGAGCGCGATCTGGCGGCGCAGCCACGAGCGAGTGGCGGCGCAGAATCCGGAATTATCCGGCGTGGAGCTGCACAAAAATATTATTCGCGACATCATCGACCTGCAGGTGCGCGATGTGTTGGCGACAAGTGCGTCGGCGATCGTGGCGGCGGCGCCGGCGAGTGCGGAAGCGGTGCGGCTGCAGAGGGCAAACCTGATCCGTTCGAGCGATGAGCTGAGCGCGGCGAATCGCGAGCTGCGGCGATTTCTTTACGCCAACGTTTACTACCATCCGCGCGTGGCGGTGGTGAATCGCCGGGCCTGCGAAATGTTGCGCACCGTCTTTGAAGGGTACATGCGCGAGCCGGAGCGGCTCGGCGATGCGGCGGCGCGGCGGATCGAGCGCGAGGGATTGCATCGCACGATTTGCGATTACATCGCGGGAATGACGGATCGCTATTTGCTCGAAGAACATGCGCGGCTCTCCGCTGCTGAATCCTAATCCTGCTCTTGCTCCTGCTTCTAATCTTTTCCGGCGGGATTGAGAGCACGATTAGGAGCAGGAGCAAGATTAAGAGTCAAGCAGCGGCGCTGCCGCCTTCTTCGCGCAGGTATTGAATGAGCAGGCGCAGTCGGGCATTGAGGTCGAGCTCTTCGAGTAATTGCTGCCGGCGCGCGGCGTCGCTGATGAAAGTGGCCGCGATCAGGTCGGCGAGCATTTCAGGGTCGGACATCTCGCTCAGGTAACGGTCGATTTTTTCTGGTAATTCGCGGCCGCCGCTTTTCAGCTGGCCGTAAAACTCCAGCACCTTGGCGGCGAGGGCGTCGGTCTCGACGGTAAGTTTGGTGCGCGTCTTAAGAAGCTTGATTTGCGCCATCGGATAGGGCGCCTCCTGAGTGAAGCCGCTGAATTTTACCCGCTGCATTCCCTGAAGGATGAGATCGGAGGTGCCGTCGCCGCGCCCGACGCAGGCGCGGATGAGGCCAACCGTGCTGACCGGAAAAAAATCAGCGCTCGAGCGCCAGTGGGGGCGCTCCGGCCTAACGAGTGCGACGCAGAGCATGCGATCGGCGAGTAAAGCGTGCTCGAGCATTTGGCGGAAGCGCGGCTCGAAGATGTGGAGCGGGAGGAGGGCGTTGGGAAAAAGGAGCACGCCTGGGAGCGGCATGACAGGGACGGTGGCGGGCAGCGGAACGTTGTGCGGCATCGGCGGGTGCGGTTGTCTAAATGATAAACGCGGCTCGATGGCGGCGGAGTTGCCGGAGAGTTGGCTGGCCCGGGGCATTGGCATCGCCCACCGCCGCATAATTAAGAACCGACCCCAGACGTAGGAGGCGGCGGCGCGATTCGGCGCCGAGTTTTCCCATGCCCATCGCGGCGACGGGAAAGGCGCCGGCGTTTTCCTGGAAGAAGGCAAGGAGCCGGGCGAGCTGCGCGGCGCTATCGGTGCAAGTGGCAATTTTGAACACGCCGGCTCCGTACCCGATCGCGGCCTTTAGTTGTTCGCGTAAAACAGCGGGTGGCGGGGTGTCACGCAGATCGTGGCTGGAAATGATGAGACTGATTTTGCGGCGGCGCGCTTCGACCATGAGCGTTCGCATCTCGCGCGCGGAACGAAGTTCGATATCGATCAAGGCCGCGTGATCGAGAAAGCGCCAGAGAAGAGCGCGCCGGTCTGAGGCCGCGAGCGCGCCGCAACCGCCCTCAGCCGGATGCCGCGCGGTGAGGATGAGCGGGGCGCGCAATTTGGCAAGCGCACTTTCAACCTCTTCCAGACAATCGAGAAGCGCATCGAGCCGCAGCTCGACAAAGTCGGGCGGCCTGCGCAGTCGCGTGGCTTTTTGCAAGGCCACGCGATCGGCGATAACGCCGACAAGTCGGCTGCCGGATTTGGCTGCGTTGCGGGCGATCATATTGTGCGGGACGTCGAGATACCCGCGCTTCGCGGGCGAAGCGTCTACAACATTCGCCGCAACATCCGCTCGACATATTTTGCGATGATGTCGAACTCGACGTTGAGAAGATCGCCCTCCTGCAACTTTTCCAGATTGGTCTGCCGCCGGGTATGCGGAATGATCCAAACGGCGAAGCTGCCGGCGAGCAATTCGGCGATCGTTAGGCTAATGCCGTTGAGCGCGATCGAGCCTTTGCAGGCGGCGTAATGCGCGAACGCATCGGGTAGCTCGATCTCGAGGCGCGTATCGGCTCCGCTCTCCGCGAAACTAATCACGCGCAACGCGCAATCGACGTGTCCCTGCACAAAATGCCCGCCGAGGCGGCCGCTGGCGGTGAGGGCGCGCTCGAGATTTACGGGACTGTCACGGCGCAAGTCGCGCAGGTTGGTGCGCTCGAGCGTCTCTTCGAGCAGGTGGAAAGCGAGGGCGCCATCGCTCGTAGTCTGCGCCGTTAGGCAACAGCCATTCACGGAAACGCTGTCGCCGTTTTGCAAATCCTCCGCGATGCGCGGCGCGGCGATCTCCAATTGCGTCCCACTTTTGCTCGCATGGATCCCAAGCACGCTTCCGAGTTCTTCAATCAGACCGGTGAACATGGAAGTCACTCCGCGAAAAATAAAATCGAGATCAGAATGAAAATCGGAAGAAGAACGGGCAAGGCAAACTTAAACATGAATCCGAAGAAACTCGGCGGATGTACTTTCGCGTGGTCGGCAATCGCTTTGACCATCAAATTCGGTCCGTTCCCGATGTAGGTAAGAGCGCCAAAACAGGTCGCGCCTAACGAGATCGCGACGAGATAATGACTGTGCTCGCTGGCGAAGCGGGTCACTTCAGCGGCTTGATCGATGCGCAAACCTTTGAGTCCGAGCCCGCCGGCCAGGAACGTGAGGTAAGTC
>JACDGM010000083.1 GCA_013815325.1 Chthoniobacterales bacterium | reverse complement strand
GACTGCGGCCCTGCGCTTCGAGCTGTTTGCGCGCCTTGACCAGTTGCTCGCGCTGCCGGTGGACTGCACGCCGTTGTTCTTCTTCTTCTTCGCTCGGGATGCGGATCACGGCCAGGGCTTCTTTGTTCCCCTGGACCCATTCTGCTTCGCTCAGGGCAGGCTACGCGGTCCAGTTTGAGGCAAAGCGCTTTGGCGTCGCGCCCAGCGGTCTTCACCCGCTGCTGACGCTCGTCCAGCTTTTGCGGACTGACGACATAGCAGTGGATCCCGAGCGCGCTCAGCTGGCGCTGCAACGAGGTTCGCGGCAGCGTCGCACGGAATTCCGCATTTCGTGACAAGGCTGAAGTTTTTTGCGGAGAAGAAGCGGCCAAAGGCGATATTAAACTCGTTTCAGCTGTGTCGCCGATGATTTCGAGTTCATCGATGTCGTCGACTCCAAGCGACGTAGTTAGTCTTACTATTATGTTTCGCTGGATCATTCGGCTCGTTGCAATCACCTTCGCTTCCAAACTACTGAATAAGTATCTCGGCGCGCGCGCCTCGGGCGCACCGCGGCGACGCTAGTCCTTCCATACGCGCGGGCGGCTCTGCGTCTCTTGAATCGGTGAGGCTTGGGTCCGTCCCGCCGAAGTTCGCGCGACGTGAGTTGGCAAGGGCTTCGCTTCTGCTTCCTTTCGGGTGCGAAACCTGCGAGCTTTTTGAGGAGCCTGAGCCGAGAAATACGGCGTGTTCGCCGCGCCGCTGCGGACGAGCCGTCGCAACGTAATGCGTTCATGGTCGCCTCCAGCCCACTGCATGCTGCCGATTAATGATCTGCATGGCCTACCGCCGTGAGCGCGCACTGGCTGTGCGGCTCAACAGTTTGTTCAGCCTGAGTTATGACACTGAACGGTGTAGAGGGCGCAATGAGGTCAATGGTCGAAAGATTTGGCTTGACCCGAATGGACGCGAGGGGCGTAATCTCGGCATCGAACAGATCTGGATCTAGCGCGGACGCTCTACCTGGAAGTTACCCCCTTTTTTCAGACCCTCAATCGCACAGAGAAACCGGCCAGGTGAAAGCAGTCCATATGTATCAATCGATTCAGCTAAGAAACACATCTCCAACGTTGGGAAACCCACCCAGTCGCTCGACCTTAAGGTTAAGCTTTATTCTTACCCCACTCATCCCGGGGTCTTTTGCGCTTTCGCCGGCGGCTCGTGCGGTTGAGCCACCACCCGACGGAGGCTATCCCAACTACAACACCGCCGAGGGTGATGCCGCCCTCTTCAACCTGACGACCGGCGTCCGCAACACGGCCGTTGGGTTTGACTCGCTTCTTAACACCACAGACGGCTCCGATAACGCCGCGACCGGTGCTTCAGCGCTCTTCCACAACACCACCGGCGCCGGGAACACAGCCGACGGCGTTGAGACGCTTTAGCAAGACAACAGGCTACTTTAACACGGCGACTGGTTTTGAGGCGCTCTTTTACAACACCGGGGACGCGAACACGGCCGATGGCGTTGGTGCGCTCAACCGGAACACCACCGGCCGCTATAACACGGCGAGCGGCACTGATGCGCTCGCTTTCAACACAACTGGAAACGACAACACGGCCAACGGTGGTTTGGCGCTGATTAACAACACCAGTGGGAGCGAGAACACGGCCGACGGTCTTGACGCGCTCCATAGCAACACCAGCGGCAACAACAACATCGCGAGCGGATATGCAGCGCTCACTGGCAATACCACCGGCTCGAACAACATTGCCCTCGGCTTCCAAGCCGGCGCCAACCTCACTACCGGTAGCAACAACATAGATATTGGCTCTGCAGGGATAGCGGGCGAATCGGGCAAAATCCGCATCGGGACAAGAGGGACGCAGAAGGACACATTCATCGCGGGTATTTACGGAGAGACGATTGCGAATGGCGTGGAAGTGCAAATCGACGACCGCGGCCACCTCGGCACGCGCACTTCATCGGCGCGTTTCAAAAGAGGCGATCAAGCCGATGGAAAAGGCGAGCGAAGCAATCCTGGCGCTTGAGCCAGTGACCTTGCGCTATAAGCACGAGCTTGATCCAGACGATATCCGGCAGTTCGGGCTGGTGGCAGAGCAAGTGCTAGGGTGAGCCCCGATCTGGTTATTAGGGACGACGACGGCAAAGTAAACACTGTGCGCTATGAAGCCGTCAACGCGATGTTGCTGAATGAGTTTCTCAAAGAGCGCCGCAAGGTGCAGATACTAGGCGAGACGGTCGCTCAACAGCAAAAGCAAATCGAGACGTTGACTGCTGGCTTGCAGAAAGTGAGCAATCAGATCCATCTGATTAAGCCTGCGCCGCAGCTAGTCACCAACGATGAGTGAATCAGTCATCGGTTGCCTCGACGTCGCGAGCGGGAGCAATGTCTGTTACAATGGCTGAAACCGGCTACAGTTAACCGCCGCAGCGACTCGTTAGGTTGTTTGTTCGCTCCAAGCGACCGACCCAGAGCAGTTCGCTTCAATTCCGTCCTACGACATCGCTAGGTTTTTTAAAACACACCAGGATCATCGCTCATGGGAAGACGAAGAGCCCACGGAAGCTCACAAGGCCGTGCTCCGATCAAAGCGGATCCCGTATCAAGGCATGACCAAAGGACAGGCTAGCGAGCTAATCAATACGATCTACAACGCGGCGACTGAAGGACAGGTGAGACGGCTTACCTTCTACGGCATCGACTCTGAAGGTCTAACGAAGAAAGGAAGCGTGTGTTATCATCGGTGACTACGTCGCAAGTCATCCGGATGCAGAGAACGACTATCAACGTTGGAAGATGACGAGAATCCTCCGCTGTGAGCACCATAGTATTTTACCGGCAATTGGACTTCGACGCCGCGCGGGTTAGTCGTTGCATCGCGAGTCAGCGCTTCAGCGCGACCTGAAACGGTGCGCCGGTCTTGGAGAGGATGTCATCCACCGTGACGCCAGGATGCAGTTCGGTGAGGAGGAGCCCGCCCCCCTGCTTAACTTCGAAGACGCATAGGTCGGTGATGATGAGGTTGACGACTCCCAGGCCCGTGATCGGCAGCGTGCATTGCTGCAAAATCTTCGAGCTGCCATCCCTGGCGCAGTGCTCCATCACCGCGACCACGCGTTTCACTCCGGCGACGAGATCCATGGCGCCGCCGGGTCCTTTGACCATCTTGCCAGGCACCATCCAGTTCGCGATATCGCCTTTGTCCGTCACCTCAAAGGCACCGAGAATGGCGAGATCGATGTGGCCGCCGCGAATCATCGTGAAGGAGTCGGCGCTCGAGAAAAAAGCCGAGCCGGGCATCGTCGTGATGGTCTGTTTGCCGGCGTTGATCAGGTCGGCGTCCACCTCGTCCTCGGTCGGGAAGGGGCCGATGCCGAGCAAGCCGTTTTCGGATTGCAGCGTTACGTTCATTCCTTCGGGAATGGAATTGGCCACGAGCGTCGGAATGCCGATGCCGAGGTTGACGTAGTAACCGTCGCGCAATTCCTGCGCGGCACGCCGCGCCATCAACTCGCGGATCGGATTCTCTTTTTTTGCCGTCCCGCCGCCGCCCTGCACGGTGCGGAACTCGATGCGTTTTTCGTAGTTTACTCCTTGAATGATTCGATCGACGAAAATGCCCGGGGTATGAATCTGATCGGGCTCGAGCTCGCCGACCTCGACGAGTTGCTCGACCTCGGCGACGCAGACCTGGCCGCAGCTGGCGATCATCGGGTTAAAGTTCCGTGATGTTTTTCGAAAAATGAGATTGCCGGATTTGTCTCCCTTCCACGCCTTCACGAGTGAGACCTCGGCTTTAATGCCCGGTTCGAGCACGTATTCCTTTCCGTCGAAAACTTTCGTCTCCTTGCCCTCCGTCAGTTTGGTGCCGAAACCGGTGCGAGTGTAGAACCCCGGGATACCGGCGCCACCCGCGCGCAACCGCTCGGCGAGTGTGCCCTGCGGGATCAGTTCCAGGTCGAGCTCGCCGCTTAGGACCTGGCGCTCGAACTCCTTGTTTTCGCCGACATAAGAGGCCATGACCTTTTTTACCTGCCGCGTGGTGAGCAGCACACCCATGCCGAAGCCGTCCACGCCCGCGTTGTTGCCAACAATCGTTAGGCCTTTCACGCCACTGTCATGCAGCGCGGCGATAAGATTCTCGGGTATGCCGCAGAGCCCGAAGCCGCCCGCGGCGATGATCATGTTGTCGTGAAGAAGGCCGTCGAGAGCAGCCGTGGCGTTGAGATAAACTTTGCTCATGGAGATGGAACTTTAACCACGGATTGCGCGGATGGGCACGGATGAATTCCCCGGCTGTTCTCAGTCTGAAGGTAGCAGCAGCCGGCGACGAGAAACTGGAGTTAGCAGGCAAGCCAAAAGAACGGGCCCATTGCAACTGTGAGGTCCCTCCCGCGCTTCGCCGGCTCGGGATGACGAATGGGGCTGCTTCCGCAGGTCCAGTTTCTAAACCGTGCGCCGCGGTTGCCGCGCGCTAATTCATCGCCAGATTGCAGGCTCTCGTTATGCCAAAATCACTCGCTCATCGGCTCGCTGAATTTACCTGCTCGCTAAACTTTGAAGACCTTTCGCCGGAGGTCGTGCACGAGGTGAAACGTCGCGTCATCGACTCGTTAGGTTGTGCGCTCGGCGCGTGGCATGCAGAGCCGTGCGCGATCGCGCGCAAAGTCGCTTCCGATTTTTCGGCAAAAAACGGCGCCACCATCATCGGCACTGATCACCAGGCGCCGCCGGACTGGGCCGCTTTCGCGACCGGCTGCTGTATTCGCTATTTCGACTACAACGACACCTATCTTTCGAAAGAACCAGCGCACCCGAGCGATAACATTGCGGCGGCGCTGGCGGTCGCGGAGAGCGTGGGCGCGAACGGCCGCGAGCTCATCACCGCGATCGCGCTCGCTTACGAAGTGCAATGCCGTTTCTGCGATGCCGCAAGCATTCGGGCGCGCGGTTGGGATCACCCGACCTACGGCGCGTTCTCGACCGCGCTGGCGGCGGCGCGTTTAATGAGACTCGACGTCGAAAAAACCCGTCACGCCGTCAACATCGCGGGCGTGAACTGCGCCGCGTTCCGACAGGCGCGTGTCGGTGAGCTATCGCATTGGAAAGGCGTGGCCTTCGCCAACGCGGCGCGCCATGGCGTTTACGCCGCGCTTCTGGCACGCGCCGGCATGACGGGCCCGGCGCCGATTTTCGAAGGGCAGATGGGTTTCGAGAAGGAGCTCGGGGTGTCGTTAGGCGAGGTCGGTGAAGTTTTTGTGAAGCGGCCTAACGAGAAGAACGTCAACGAAGGCACCGCGGCGATGATTCTGAAGACGAGCATCAAGTATTGGCCGGCCGAATATCACAGCCAGAGCGCGATTGAGGCGGCCATGTTCCTGCGCCAGGAAATCGGCGATCCGGCAAAGATCCAGTCGGTCCGGATCGAGAGTCACGACGCCTCGGTCGACATCATCGGAAGCGAGCCGGAGAAGTGGAAACCCGAGACGCGCGAGACGGCCGATCACAGTTTGCCCTACATCACCGCCATCGCGTTGATCGACGGCGAAGTGACCGAAAAACAATTTCAGCCCGCCCGCTTCATGGACCCGACGATTTGGAAGTTCCTCGAGAACGTGACCGTGCAACGCCACGACGAACTCTCCTCGTTGTATGCGAAGGCGGTGGCCAACATCGTGCACGTGACCCTGCAGGACGGACGGGTGCTGACGAAGCGGGTCGATTACCCGTTAGGCAACGCCTTCAACCCAGTGAGCGACAAGCAACTGGAAGGAAAGTTCAACGCCTTGGTCGTGCCGGAACTCGGGGAGGAAGGCGCGCGGAAGGTGCTGGACGTTGCCTGGAAGCTGGACGAAGCAAAAACCCCTAACGAACTCATCAAGCTGGCGAAGATGCCGGCCTAAACCAAAGGTCTTTTTGGGCGCGTCGGCTTGATCCAGATCCCTGAAGATTGATGACTTTCGACCGGTGCGAGAATCGTCGGGCTTTAAGATTGACAAACATATCGTCTCTGAGCAGCCTTGCACCTGAAAGCGATATGGTCATTTGCCTGGCAGTCTCGCCTTTGCCGACAAGATCAACAAAGGAGGAAACACTTATGCATTCATCGATCCGCCACACGAACGAAACCAATTCACTGATACTGTCACCAGCAGGCGGCGGTTTCATCCTTGTCTTTTGCCTGCTTTCTTTTGGCATCCTCGGGTTGCCAACAGCCATACGAGCAGAGTGCCTGCAGGGCTGCGCTGGTAACACGACATTTTTTGGCGAGAGTGCCCTTATAAGCAATAGGGGCGGCGGCAATACCGCATTTGGTGGCCTGGCTCTCTTTGATAACACCACCGGTTACGTCAACACGGCCGTTGGCAGTTCGGCGCTCTTTCTCAACACTACCGGCATTGCCAACACGGCTGTCGGTTCCGGTGCGTTGCAAGACAACAAGACCGGTTTTCAAAATACGGCAACCGGACAGTCTGCACTCCAAGACAATGAGAACGCTTCGAACAACACCGCGGATGGTTATCAGGCACTTTTCTTCAACATCACCGGCAGCAATAATACGGCGGTTGGTTCTTCCGCCATGGGAGGGGACGCGGATATCCAGACTACCGGCAGCAACAATACCGCTTCGGGTTATCGCGCGCTCGAGAACGACACAACCGGAGCCAACAACACGGCCATGGGCGCCAGTGCACTCAACCTTAACAGCTCCGGCAACAACAACATTGCCTTGGGCTATTCGGCCGGCGCAAATCTCGGCACGGGCAGCAACAACATCGCGGTCGGCAATGCAGGTGTGGCTGGCGACTCTGGTTTCATCCGCATCGGAACGACTGGAACACAGGTTGCGACGTTTATTGCCGGCATAAGAGAAACGCCAATTACCGGGGCGATGCCAGTGGGGATTAACGCCAATGGTCAACTTGGGGTGCGAGGCTCTTCGGCCCGCTTCAAGAAAGATATCAACCCAATGGGCCGAGAGCGAAGCGATCCTTGCACTTCGCCCAGTCAGTTTCCACTACCGAAAAGAACTAGATCCCACGGATGAGCCGCAATTTGGATTGGTTGCCGAAGAAGTGGAAAAGATCGACCCCGAGCTAGTAACGCGTGACGCAACAGGCAAGCCCTTTACCGTGCGCTATGAAGCCGTGGACGCAATGTTGCTTAACGAATTCCTTAAGGCACATCACCAAGTCGACATCCTTACTCAGGCTTTTGCCAAACAGCAGGATGAATCCAGAGTCGCTGCTGCCAGGCAACAACAGGAGATCGATGGCCTCAAAGCGACGTTAAAGGCGCAGGCTTCGCTACTCCAAAAAGTGAATGAAAAACTGGAGATGGCAAAACCTGAGCCGCGTATGGCAGGCAACCCATGAAGTGACGCGGCTGAGCAGAGCCGTCATCAAAGAGGTGGTTTGTTTGTAGGAGCCCAGGGTGGTCGGCAAAGCAGTTGACGGTGGTCAAGCGGGTCGATTACCCGTTAGGCAACGCCTTCAACCCGGTGAGCGACGAGCAACTCGAAGGGAAGTTCAAGTCGCTCGTCGTGCCCGCGCTCGGTGAAGAAGGGGCGGAGAAGATCCTGGCCGCCGGCTGAAACTGGACGAAACAAAGAACCCTAACGAACTGATGAAGCTGGCGCAGATGTCGGCCTAACGAGAAAGCAGCGCACCGCCGAATCGTGCGGGTTTGAAGTGGGGCCGGGCTCTTCTCCTGCGACTAACGGCTGTTTGCTGCACAAGTCCGCGGCTCAGGTCCGACGGCCGACGCGCGGTTAGTGACCTCTGAGAATCTTATTCACTGAGCCGGTGGCCGGGCACGAAACCCACATGTTGGATCCATCAAAAACAATGTCGTTCGGGGAGCTCTCCGCAAAGACAATCCCTCGGGCCGCGCCATCGCGGGCACGCAGCTTGTAGACATTGCCGCTTTCGACGCAGGTGACCCAAATGTTAGTGCCGTCGAAAGCGAACTGGTTCGGCCGTCTGCCGACCATGAAAGTGCCAAGCAAAGCCCCATCGCTAGCCCGCAGTTTGGTCACGGAAGGAGAAAGAGTGAAATTCGTTGCCCAGATATTGGCACCGTCGAAAGCGAGTTGTTCCGGCAGGGACCCGGCCGCGAAAGTGGCGAGGACCGCGCCATCGCTTGGCTGCAGCTTGAGCACGCTGTTAAGATTTGGGCTTGCCACCCAGATATAGGTGCCATCGAAAAGGATGTCTGCGAGAGAATATCCGGGCGCGGGCGTGAACGTGCCTTGGAGACCGCCGTCGCTCGCGCGCAATTTTGTAATCGTGGACGCGGTGGAGTTTACCACCCAGATGTTGCCCTGTCAAAGGCAAGATAAAGTGGGTAGGTCCCTACCGCGAACCTTCGTTTCCTTCGAGAAACACGCTCGCCGCGCCATCGTTAGGCGAAGAAGCTACTGCGAAACTTTTGTCAGACGCCTGGAAAGTCGACGAAGCAAAAATCCGGATGAGCTGATGCCGCTCGCGAAAACGCTGGCCTAACGAGGAGACAGCGATTCGATTTGGCCGTGGAGCACAGGCCGCTGGCCTGTCGTTCGGGGCGGCTCGCGCCGAACACCACGCAGCGTTGCGCCGGATGAAAAGATCGCTCCACGAGTTTCGCTGACGCGCAAAAGGCATTCGGCGCGCCGCCGAATGCGACAGGCCACCGGCCCGTGCTCCCAGAGCAAGCAGCGGCCCCCGCTTTCCTGGAAGCACCCTCGCCGCAGGCAAGCTACGCTGCCAAATGGCCGAGCAACCCAAGACATCAAAACTCCGGGAGCTGATCAACGCGGGCATCGTTGCGATGCCCGGTGTGCCGAATGCCTCGATGGCTCGGCAGGTGGAGCGCGCCGGTTTCGATGCTCTTTATGTGAGCGGTGCGGGCCTGGCGAACTGCACCGCCGGCTTGCCGGATATTGGGCTGCTCACGCTCAATGAGGTCGCGACGCTGGCTGGTTTTATTGCTCGCGCGGTGAAAATTCCCGCGATCGTCGATGCAGACACCGGTTTTGGCGGCGCCGAGAATGTCGCGCGTACCATTTACGAATTGGAACGCGCGGGACTGGCCGGTTGTCACTTGGAAGATCAGGAATTTCCCAAGCGCTGCGGTCATCTCGCGGGCAAACGGCTCGTCGAGACTGAGGAGATGGCGGCGAAAATTCGCGCCGCCGTCGCGGCAAAACGGGATTGCCATTTTCTCGTCATCGCGCGGACCGATGCGCGCGCGCTCGAAGGCTTCGAGGGCGCGATCAAACGCGCGAATGCCTACATCGCAGCCGGCGCCGATGCGATTTTTCCGGAAGCCCTGCAGACGAAAGACGAGTTCCGCGATTTCGCGCTCGAAGTGAAAGTGCCGCTCCTCGCGAACATGACCGAGTTCGGAAAGAGCCCGCTCCTGAGTGTTCCGGAGCTGAGCGAATTGGGTTATCGCATGGTGATTTTCCCGCAGAGCGCTTTTCGCGTTTCGATGAAGAGGACGAGCGAATTCTTTCGCGCGCTCAAGAGCGCGGGCACGCCTAACGAGTGGCTCGATCGGATGCAGACGCGGGAGGAACTTTACGAGACGCTCGACTACGATCCGGCGGCGGAAAGCTGGCTCGGATAGAGTGGGCGATTGATTTGTTTGCACGCGATCGTTTTTTGCGTGTCATGTTGAGCGCAGCGAAACATCCCGCAAGCTACGTCGAGGGTGGCTTGGGAGGTCCTTCGCTGCGCTCAGGATGACAAAGCCGGCCACTGCGCTTCCTGTGTCGCCCTAACGAATGAGAAATAAATTTATGAGCACCACTGATACTGAAACCAAACCAGCCTACAGCCCCGGCCTCGCCGGTGTCGTCGCCGGCGAAACCGAAATCTGCTGGGTCGATCCCAACGCCGGTCTGATGTATCGCGGCTACGACATTCACGAGATGGCGGAGAAGGCCAACTTCGAGGAAGTCGCTTATCTCCTGCTCAACGGCGAGCTGCCCACGATCGAGCAGGGCGCCCACTTTTCCCAAGCTCTCGCGGCCGAGCGGTCGCTCCCGAAGGAAGTGCTGGAAATGATGCGTCTCCTCCCGCAGAACACGCACCCGATGGATATGCTGCGCACCGGCGTTTCCATGCTCGCGCCCTTCGATCCCGACCTGAACGACAACTCGCACGGCGCCAACATCCGCAAAGCCATTCGCCTGATCGCGAAAGTCACGACGTTGATCGCGGACGGTTACCGGATTCGACGCCGCGAGAATCCGCTTCCGGAAAGGCCTGACCTAACGATGGCGGGAAACCTCTTCTACAAACTGAGCGGCGAAGTTCCGGCGGCGTGGAAGATCAGAATGATGGACACGATTTTCATCCTCTACGCCGATCACGAATTCAACGCCTCGACCTTTGCGGCGCGCGTGACTGCGTCGACCCTGGCCGACATGTATGCGGCGGTCACGAGCGCGTGCGGCACGCTCAAAGGGCCGCTCCACGGCGGCGCGAATGAAGAGTCGATGAAGATGCTCGACGAGATCAAAACGCCGGAGCGCGCCGAAGGTTGGATGATGGATGCGCTCGCGAAAAAAGCGAAAATCATGGGCTTCGGCCATCGCGTTTACAAAGCGGGCGACTCGCGGGTGCCGATCATGCGCGAGATCGGGCGCGACCTCGGGAAACGCAGTGGCAAGGAACAGTGGATCCCGATTTGCGAGAATCTGGAGGCGACGATGGAGCGGGAGAAGAAACTTTGCGCGAACGTCGATCTCTACGCCGCGCCCGTTTTCACGATGCTGGAGTTCGCGCCGGAACTAAACACCCCGATCTTCGCCGCCTCGCGTGTCGCCGGCTGGTGCGCGCACGTCGTCGAGCAGCAGGATAACAACCGCTTAATCCGCCCCCGCTCGCTCTATACGGGGCCAGCTGCCAGGCCATACAAAGCGGCTGCCTCTTCCAACGGTGCATAACGAGAGCCAATCGCTCCAGGAAAAATACGCGCCTACCAATGCCTGTTGGGGCTGCGGACCGGCCAACGCAGTAGGCCTGCGCATCCGCAGCTTTCCGCGCGGCGGCGACGAAGTGGTCGCGCAATGGAAACCCGAACCGAAGTACGAAGCATTTCCCGGCGTCCTTAATGGCGGAATCATCGGAACGTTGCTTGATTGTCACTGCAACTGGACAGCTTCGTATCACCTCATGAAACAGGCGGGCGAAGATCATCCGCCCTGCACCGTGACAGCTGATTACGCGATCAAACTTTTACGGCCAACCCCCACGAACGATTCGGTGCACTTGTCCGCGCGAGTGGTCGAAGCAAGCGGGACGCGCGCGACAATCGAAGGCACGCTGACGGCTGGTGGAAAAATCTGCGCGACCTGCCGCGGGACTTTCGTCGCCGTGACCGAAGGCCATCCCGCGTACCATCGCTGGTAGGTTCGTTAGGCAGAGGTGTTTGTTTCGGGTGGGATCAGATGGAGCACGTGTGCGTGCGAATCGGCCCTGCGGTTTTGCTCGCGATGGACGGCAGGGGCGCGGCGAACGAATCGAAGGCGAAAATAGTGCGGCCTCTTATGCAATCGCGAATGCTCCTAAGCTCGCTTGCCGGCACCGCCTTGCTCGCAGCCGGCGTCGCGGGCGGTCAGGCAGACGCTCGCATCGCTGCACTTGAAGCACGAATGGGCGGTCGAACCGGCGTGGCCGCGCTCGACACGCAGAGCGGCCGCCGAATCGAGCATCGGTCTAACGAGCGCTTCCGGTTATGCAGCACGTTTAAGTTGCTCGCGGCGGCGGCGATTTTGCGACGAGTCGAGGAGGGGACAGAAGATCTCGAGCGCTTCGTGCCTTACGAGAAAAAGGAGCTCCTCGACTACGCGCCGATAACGAAGGAGCACCTCAAGGACGGCGGCATGAAGCTGGGTGATTTGTGCGCCGCAGCCATCGAAGTGAGTGACAACACGGCCGGCAATTTGCTCCTGCGCGCGCTCGGCGGCCCGGCTGGCCTAACGAAATTTCTGCGCACCATCGGCGATCCCATTACGCGTTTGGATCGAATGGAGCCGGAGCTAAATCGGGGCGCACCGGGCGACAAACGAGACACAACCACGCCCGCGGCGATGCAAGCCAACCTCGAGCGACTGCTCACCGGCGAGTTGCTCACATCGGCGTCGCGGAGTCAGCTTGAAAGCTGGCTCGCCGCGACCACGACGGGCAGCGCCTTGATCCGCGAGGGAGTGCCTGCGGACTGGCCTGTCGGCGATAAGACTGGCCGGAGCGCAGATGGAGCGGTCAATGACATCGCAATTCTTCATCCGCCCGGGCGCGCTCCAATTTTCCTGGCGATTTACACGGTGGCTCCAGCGGCCGCGGGCGAAGCGCAAAACAAAATCGTCGCGGAAGTGGCGCGAGTCGTCGCGGAATCGTTTTCGCGAGATCGTTAGGCAACCGTTAGCTAGAGCTCCGCTGACGTCAGGCTGACCACTTCCCGCAACGGCGCGGTGAAAATCAAGCCGCCCGCTTCGTCCGCCGTCACCCCGCGCGATTTTGCCCGGTCCATATTGAAGAGCCGCGTCTGCTCCGCCGCGAAGCGGCGATCGAAGACGTTAAGGTTCGCTTCGTCGTTTAAGCGGATGGAGCGATTATCGAAATTTCCGGAACCGATCGAGACGAAAGCGTCGTCCACCACGAGCAGCTTCACGTGCACCATGGTCGGCTGATATTCGTAAATCTTGACGCCCGCTTTGAGCATCGGCGCCCAGTGCCGGCGCGATGAAATGCGCACGAGCTTCTGATCGATGTGATCGCCCGGCACGAGGATCTCGACCTTCACGCCGCGGCGTGCGGCGGCGATCAGTTCCGCGCGCGTTTTGTCGTCCGGGAGGAAGTAGGCGTTTTCAATCCGCAACGTTTTCTGCGCGCCCGCGACGGCAAGGAGATACATCAAGTGCATGTCGATATCGCCCTGGCGCGGTGAGCTCTTAAAAGCTTGTGCCGTGTAGGAACCGGTCGAGGCGAGCGCCGGAAAATATTCCGGACCATGGAGGACGACGCCGCGCGTCTTCAACCAGTTATCCATGAAGATTCCTTGCAACTGCGCCACCACCGGGCCGGTGACCTGATAATGGTTGTCGCGCCAATGCTCCCGCGATTGCGCGTGGCCAGTCCAGACATTCGCGATGCCGACGCCGCCGATGAACGCCGTTTTGCCATCGACGATCAGGAGCTTGCGGTGTGTGCGGTTATTGAAACGGCGAACATCCCACCAGAAAAGGGAATGATATTTTTCGATCTCGACTCCGGCGTTGCGCAGGCGGGCGAGATTCTGCAAGCCGAGCTTGCTTGTGCCTTGCGCGTCGAGAATGGCGTTCACTTTCACGCCGGCCGCGGCCCGTTCGGCGAGCGCATCGGTTAATTGGCGCGCGATATCTCCGTCCCAAAAAACATAAGTTTCGAAGTCGATCGTCTTCCGCGCGCCCCGGATCGCGCCGAGCATGGCCGGAAAAATCTGATCACCATTGACCAGGGTCACGATCTGGTTGCCCGGGACGAAAGTGCCGCTCAACAAGGAGCCGGCCGCCTGTCGAAAGGCTGGCGACGCAGCGGATTCGATCGGCTGGACTTCCTCGCGAACTCTCTTGCCGTCGGAAAAGGCGGAAAGAATCGTGCACCCCGAAAAAGAGAATGTGGCCGCACAGCCAAGGCTCAGCCATAGAACGGCTGCGGGTTTGTTGGGCCAAAGGTAAAGCTTTATTTGCATCGCTCGCTTCTCCAGCAAAGCAGACGCCGTGCGTGACGGGTTCTTCAGATGAGAAAAGGGCGAAAAAAAGGCGGTCGGTTTCGGCGGCGCGTTTGCTCCTTCCTGCTCGCGGGCTATTTCAGCCTAACGAACATCCATCTTTCTTTCAGCTTGCACTTGCACTTACACTTACAGGCGGACGGAAAAGTGCAGGTGTAAGATGAAAGTGGTTGTAGCTCAACGCGCTTGATCGACCGCTACCGGGATTCCGCAGCGCGATGTGCCTTGAGTGCTTCAGCCAGCCACTCATCGAGCCGGCGCTCCTTGCCACCGTCCGGTTTTACCAGATACGGCAGGCCGCTGAGCAAACTCTTTGTCGCCGCAAGACGGATAAAATCCTCCGGCGTTTTAATCTCGTTTTTGAAATGCTCATACTTCGCTCTGACGTGCTCCGCGCCCTCTGCCGGAGTGTGGGTTGTCCCATTCCGAATGAAGGTCGCGTGCGAGGTGGCGATGTAACTTAGCAAGTAGTTGATTGTGCGATCCAGCGATTCGCCAGCCGTCGCCGCATTAATGCAGGCGATCGCGAGAGAGAAAATAGCGAGCCGAAGAAAAACTTTCACGTTATTCACGTTGTCGAATCGTTTTGCGGACATGCTTTGCATGTTTCCTTTCAGAGAACGGACGCTTACGATGGCCGATTCAATCATCATTTGGCAGAATTCGCTGCCCGAATATCGCCGATGCGCGATCGCGAAGCGCGTGGTTAGGATGAGGCATGAAAACATCCAGCTATCGAATCGTGCCGCTCGCGACGGAAGTGGCGGAGACGGCGCGCGCCCATGTGCAAGAGGACGCTTCCGGCCATGCCGTCCTCACGGCTGATTCTCCGACAGGTTATCCGTGCCGTCACTGTTTACGTTGGGCGCAACCGGGCGAGCGACTCGTCTTATTTTCCTACGCTTCGATTCCGCCCGGTCGGCCGTATTCCGAGACCGGGCCGATTTTCGTTCATGCCGAGGCGTGCGAACGCTATCGCGCGACTGACGAATTCCCGGCGCACTTCCGCGAGGGGCGCGTGATTCGCGCTTATGATGCCGCGGAGAACATGATCGCCGGGGAAGTCGTGAAAGGGAGCGCACCGGAAACTGTCATTGAAAAGCTGCTCGAGAATCCGGAGACTGCCTTTCTTCAGGTCCGGAGCGCGGGCCGTGGCTGTTACACCTTTGCAATCGAACGCGTATGAGAGCGATGGAACTTCTTCCGCCTAACGACACTATGTATGCGGCCTTGCTGGAGCGCGACGCCAGCTTCGAGGGCATCTTTTTCGTCGGGGTGCGCACGACCGGAATCTTTTGCCGTCCCACCTGCCCGGCGAAAAAACCGGCGCGCCAAAACGTCGACTTCTTCGCCACCCCGAGCGAAGCTCTCCTCGGCGGTTATCGTCCCTGCCTTCGTTGCCAGCCGATGGATCCGGAGCAGCGTCCGCCGAAGCTAATCGAACAGTTGCGCGCGGAAGTGGAGCGCGCTCCGGGCGGCCGCCTAACGGATAAAGAACTGACCGCGCTGAGAATTGATCCCTCGACTGCGCGGCGGCAATTCCAGCGGCACTACGGGATGACGTTTCAAGCCTATCACCGTGCGCGCCGGATGGGCCTCGCGTTGCGGGAAGTCCGCGAGGGCAGCCGCGTTGACGAAGCGCAAACCGAAAGCGGGTTTGAATCCGCGAGCGGTTTTCGGGAAGCCTTCGCTCGCATCTTCGGAGAAGCGCCGACCCTGGCCAAAGAACGACTGGGCCTCTTCGCGCAACGTCTCGAGACGCCGTTAGGCGCGATGATCGCAGTCGCGGATGACGAAGGTTTGCGGCTCCTCGAATTTGCGGAGCGCCGTGCCTTGGAGCGTGAGATCGGCATTTTGCGCCAGCGATTGCGAACGAACATCGTCCCGGGGGAGCATCGCCATCTCGACAAAATCCGGCAACAGCTCGCGGCTTATTTTTCCGGCGAGAGTATGGAGTTCAGCGTTCCGCTTGCGCCCATCGGTTCCGCGTTCCAAATGCGCACCTGGGAGGTGCTGCGCTCAATTCCAATCGCCCAGACGCGTTCCTATTCCTGGATGGCGAACCAGCTCGGCATTCCGGCTGCGCGCCGCGCGGTCGGTCGCGCGAACGGCATGAACATGATCTCGATCATCATTCCGTGTCACCGGGTCATCCGGGCCGACGGAACGCTTTGCGGTTACGGCGGCGGACTCTGGCGCAAAAAGTGGCTGCTCGAGCACGAGAGGAAGGCGAAAGCGAGAACGACCGATGACGACTAGAACCTGTGGTCGTTAGGCCGAATGTCGGTTTGTTCTTGCCAGGCACTAATCGCGAATTTATCTTACCGTGATGAAAGTGTTCTCTTTATTGGCTAGTTCGATCGGCGCAGTTCTTCTCACTTCGGCCACCTCATTTGCGAGTGGTTGGACCGAGGTGCCGGGGCCGGCGAGCCCCAAGAATCCGGGTATCTATGGCCTGGCTTCGATGAGCAGTAGCGATACATGGGCCGTGGGAAGCTCGGGTAGCCAGGGCGGCAAGACGTTAATCGAGCGTTGGGATGGCACCTCCTGGAACGTCGTGCCAAATCCGGTTTCTCTGGGCCAGCTCAGAGCAGTGACGGCGCTATCTTCCGCCGATGCCTGGTCGGTTGGCTTTCGGGATAACGTGAGCGCGCGCCTGACGCTGGTGGAGCATTGGGATGGGACGCGATGGGTGGAAGTGCCGAGCCCGAGCATCGGCACCTACGATCAACTTGTCGGGGTTTCTGCCGTCTCGAGCAATGACGTCTGGGCGGTCGGATACTCCATCTCGCCCAACAATGCCTACATCCTGATGCACTGGAACGGGACGGCCTGGTCCCTGGTGGAAGGCCCGCCGGTTAGAGATGGCGTGCTCTCGGGGGTCAAGGCACTGGCGAGCGAGGACATCTGGGCGGTCGGCTACAAGGATTATAACGCTAACAACAACACCGCCTCGACCTTTACCCTGCACTGGGATGGCACCGTCTGGAGCGAAATTCCCAGCCCGAATGTGGATGCGTCGAACTTCCTTGCGGCTGTGGACGGCACGGCCCCGGACGATCTCTGGGCAGTTGGCAATTCAGGAGGCGGGGCGACCATCGCCTTTTTTCACACTCTGGCCTTGCACTGGGACGGCACGGCCTGGACGGTGGTGCCGACGCCCGTCATCACGAATAGCGATGCGTTCACCGCGGTGAAGGTACTTTCCCCCAGGAACGTCCTGGCGGTCGGGTACTCATTATCTGTCGGACCCCTCACCCAGCGTTGGAATGGACGGCAGTGGAGGAATATCTCCACTCCTTCCGGGGAAGAGGGTGCGTTGCTTTTCGCGATCTCGGATAGCGGCGGGACGACGTGGGCGGCGGGCTATCAGTATCTGTCATTTCCGGATACCGATGAGTTGTTTCTCCAATCGACTCGTGGTGCGAAAACTGATGCGGCAGGAGAGGTGAACATCCGACGAAAATAGGAGACTCCGCCCGCGTTCCGATCGCAAGTTGCCGCGTTCCGCCGTCTGACATACCGCGCCCAGGAGGACTCGAACCTCCGACCGACGGATTAGAAATCCGTTGCTCTATCCGGCTGAGCTATGGGCGCCAAAGTGGAATTGGAGAGGTCCGACTTCGGCCCAACGATATGCGGCTCTTCAGCAGGCGGCAAACACTGCGCCGATGTTCAGGTTCAGACCCAATCGCCGTGTTATCCAAGCCACCGTTGAGGCTGAAAAGCGCATCATCCCCTTCTGCGGTGTTGCCGTCGGGATAGCCTCCGTCCGGTGCTGGCGTTCTGCTCGTGCTGTGGGCGAAACCACAATCCATGCAAGGGCGAGCGCAAGCGCCGCGGGAATGCAACCGCGCCGCGAGGGCGACCAGTCGAATAAATTTCTGCCTGATGGTTTTAGTTGATTGATCTGAATCTGTTCATACATAAGGACGTTCTTTCACCTGGTGTGGTTTGACCTGCGACTACAGGTCTGAAGAGGGCGGAAATCCCCAGGATAACGTCCGCGTCCGGTCCAGATCTATTCGACGATTTGAGATTGGGGCGGCTGCTCCCTGCCTGTCGAGATAAATCTCCCGGGCATCGGGGCGTGATGTTCTGTCCACCATTCTGCCGATTGTGAGGAAATCCGGCCCGCACCCCGACATCCGTCAT
>JACDGM010000173.1 GCA_013815325.1 Chthoniobacterales bacterium | reverse complement strand
GCGCTTCGGTGATTTTCCTTGGCCCACAGTTCGGTGAGGCCAAGGCCTCCTGTTACCGTCATTGCGACGCATTTGTCTTACCCTCGTTCAGCGAAGGGTTGCCGATGGTCGTGCTGGAAGCATGGGCCTATGCGAAGCCGGTCTTGATGACCCCTGAATGCAATCTTCCGGAAGGGTTTGCAGCGCAGGCTGCTCTGCGGGTTGGAACGACTGTCGAAGATATCAAAGAAGAGTTGGAGGCCCTCTTCGCGGCCCCTGAGGTTGCCTTGACGGAGATAGGTAAGAGGGGTCGGGAACTCGTCGAGAACCGCTTCGCCTGGAAGCGTATTGCCGCGCAAGTGAAAATAACTTACGAATGGATGTTAGGCGGAGGTTCCAAGCCCGGCTGCTTCTTCGAGGGTTAGCGCGACAGCAGCGATAACTCTGGCGCTAACGGTTGTTACCCTGGTCGCGCTCCTTGCATCGTTAGGCGTGCGGAAGGTGCAGACTGAAGGAAAGTTGTTGGCGCAGGATACATTGCCGGGCCTGGTTTGCGCAGGCGGGGCGTTGAACCGGATCGCGCAGCACGGGATGGATGACGACCTGCTTGAGCTGGTCAGCGTTTCGTTAGGCCGCTGGCGGCGACCAAGAGCTTCCCGCGTCCGGTTTGACCGAGTGCAACGCGACGCTCCGTCGTCGCGAGATCCTCGCGCTGACAGAGCAGCGCGCTCCACGCTCAACGCGAATTCAATGACGTTCTCTAGCGCAAGTGCCAGGCAAGGCGCGCCGCGAAGAAAAGCATGACGAGCGCGCTGAGCGCCTGCGTGCCGATCTGCCAGGCCGGCCGCGCAAAGACCCGCGCGCCCACTTTCAAGGCGACGCAGAGGACGATCGACCAGGCGATGGCGCCTGAGACCACCGCCGTCGCGAGCGTGAGCGAATTGAGGAAGCTGGTATGGCCTTGCGTGCTCCCTTGTCCTCCGACGACCGCGAACCAAAAACCAATGTTCCAGGGACTCGTTAGGGCGAGGATCAGGCCGAGAAAGTAGCCGCGGCGCAAGGTGGATCGAGACAGCGCAGCGTTTTGAGTGTTTGCAGTTTTCGCACGTATGGTGCGGTATGCCCGCCAGGCGCCGCGCGCGAAAACGAAGGCGAGGAAGAGCAGGAGCGAAAAGCTGATCACGCCCAGAAGAAGATGGAGCCGGGGCGAAGCGAGCAGCGCGCCCGCGCCCGCGGCTACGGCGAGCGCCCAGCAAAAATCGCCCGTGCACGCGCCCAGCCCGAGCTGCCACGCCGCCCAGAAGCCGCCGCCCTCCGCGCGCGGGAGAAGCGCGCGCCGGATCATCTCGGCATTAATCGGCCCCGGCGGCCAGGCGACCGACCAGCCGAGGACGAGGCCGTTGACGATGGTCGACCCGGAGATCGCGCTCATCGTTAGGCGATTCTTACATCCCGCACTTTTCCCTCGCTTCCGCGTAGCTCGAGCGTACCCGGACGAGACTCGCGAGGTAGCCGTCGAGCACGGGCGTGTTCTCGATCTTCGCCAGGTTCGATGGCGCGTAGAGGCGTGAGAAGATTGCGTGCACGATCTTGCTGCGGAGCACGCTCTTCTCGCCGTAGCCAAAGGGAATGTTACTCGACCAAAACCGCACGTACTCGAGTCCGAGTTTCTTCTCCACCCCAAGGAAGATGACGGAATGCCCGTGCTCTTCGCGTCCGACTTCCGGCGACCAGAAAATCTTCATGAAATCGCCCGGCTGCGCTTCCTCGAAATCGTCGAAGTTGCGGCCGAGGCCGAGCTCGTAGAAGAGCCGCGCCGTGCCCGGGCCATTGGCGTTCCAGCGTCCCCAGATTCCGGCGCCGTCGCGTTGCCCCCGAATCATGAGGCGATCGAGCGTCTCGTAGTTAAGCTCGAGATCGCCGCGATCGCGCAGCGCCTCAATCGTTTTCATGAAGACGAGATAGGTCGCGCCCGAACAGTAACTCGGTGAAGCGGAGGCCGGGAGGATGAAAAATTTACCGGACTCGAAATGTGCGGCCGATTGCAGACGAATCGTGGCGGTGCGGGAAGCGGAATAGTTTCCCCCGCTCGGCATTTTTTTCACCTGCTCGAGGATGACTTCGTTGAGCGGACTGGGCGCGAGCTGGGCCAAGCAACCGACGCTCGTTTCGAAAAGCGCAACGGAAGCAATGAGGAGAAGCAAACGCACGGAATTCATTAGAAGAAATAATCGGCGCAGCAAATGGCGGCCGGAGAAGGCTGGCGCGGAAACGTTGTCATCCTGAGCCGGCGCAGCGCGGCGAAGGACCTCTCAAACGTCGGGCACCACGAATAGGAAACCTGTGCCGAGCGACGCTTGCGAGGTCCCTCGCTTTGCTCGGGATGACAAGGTGCGCCGCCAACTTGGCTTTCGCACGAGAGTATGTTAACCAAATTCGCATGCTGCGTTTCACCAAGATGAACGGCGCGGGTAATGATTTCGTCCTGCTCGACAACCGTAGCGGCGAGCTCAGCCTAACGAGGGCGGAAATCACCCGTCTTTGCGATCGGCACCGCGGCGTTGGCGCGGATGGCGTGCTCGTGCTCGAATCCCCGACGAACGGGGCCGACTTTCGCATGCGCTATTACAACGCGGACGGCGGCGAGGCCGAGATGTGCGGCAACGGCGCGCGCTGTTTCGCGCGCTTCGCGAATCGCACCGCCGGCCCGCTCGACCAGCTCTCTTTCGAGACGCCCGCGGGCGTGATCGGCGCGCGACTAGCCGGTGAGCTGGTGACACTGCAAATGAGCGAACCGCAGGACGTGCGGCTTGGTTTGGAGGTTCAAATCGGCGAAGAGACATTCCGCGCCGCTTACATCGATAGCGGAGTGCCTCATGTCGTCGTGCCGGTGGCGAAAATCGAGGAGGTCGATGTGGGTTCGCTAGGCTCGGTTCTGCGCCATCATCCGCTGTTTGCGCCGCGCGGCGCCAACGCCAATTTTCTCGAAGAGCGCGGCGCGCGCTCCATTGCGATTCGCACCTACGAGCGCGGCGTCGAAGATGAGACGCTCGCCTGCGGCACCGGCGTGGTTGCAAGCGCACTGATCTTTGCCGCGACGGAAAACGTGCAGGGTCCGATCGACGTGCTCGTGCGCGGCGGCGACACTTTGCAGGTCGGTTTTACGCGCGACGGCGAAGAGTTCCGCAACGTTACCTTGACCGGGCCGGCCGATTTCGTTTTCGACGGTACAATCGAAATCTAATGGCGCCGCTCGTGTTGGCCTAACGAGATGTTCCGCGGCACCTATACGGCGCTGGTTACGCCCTTCCGAGACGATGCGATCGATGTCGAGGCATTCGAGCGCCTGATCGAGGGGCAGATTGCCGGCGGCGTTAGCGGCATCGTGCCGGTCGGAACGACGGGCGAATCTCCCACGCTCACTCGCGAAGAGCGTCGCCAGGTCATCGAGCTGGCGGTGAAATTTGCGCGGCAACGTTGCCAGGTGATCGCCGGCACCGGTTCGAATTCCACCCGCGACGCGATTGCCCACACGTGCGAGGCGGAGGAGCTCGGAGTTGATGGCGCGCTCCTCGTCGCCCCCTACTACAATAAGCCGAGCCAGGAAGGTCTCTTCCGGCATTTCCGGGCGATCGCCGAGGCGACCTCGCTCCCGCTCGTGCTTTACAACATTCCGGGCCGCTGCGCCGTCGACATCGCCGCGGATACAGTCGTGAGGCTGGCGCACGCCTCTGCCAACATCGTCTCGATCAAGGAGGCGAGTGGAAGCGTGGACCGGGTGAGCGAATTGGTCGCGCGCCTGCCCGATGGATTCACCGTTCTGAGTGGCGAC
>JACDGM010000172.1 GCA_013815325.1 Chthoniobacterales bacterium | reverse complement strand
GGATTCCATCATGAGGCCAGTTCTATGCACAACTGAGTATCACGTTTCAACCTTGGATTTCTGTGCTTGGCGGCGACGTTGAACGGAGGTGTGTGCCCCTTTCTGCTTCGCGGCGTGGCGGTTGGCTCGGGGCGACTTGTTGCGTGTCTTGTCCCAACCCGGCTTCCACATCTTGCCCAATAACTGATCCAACAACTTCACCAAACTCTCCCCCGTCAGATCCGGTGGAATCAACGACACGATCTCAGGCACGCTCACCAGTTCCTTCAATGCCACCAATTGACGATGCCAGTCCTTACAGAACTGTTCCGTCGATAAATCCTCGAAGGTCAACTTCTGCTTCGCCACCACATACCCCTGGAGCACCTGCACCACGTTCGCCAACACGAAACACATCGACGCCTGAAACACGGTCGCCTCCGGCGTCGAGCCGATGAACCGCCCCAACGCGAATATCTCCGTCACCTTTTGAAACGTGCTCTCAATGCTCCACCGGATTCGGTACAAGGCCAACAGGTCAGCCGCCGGATACTGATCCGGTTCGAGCAAGTCGGTGAGGATCGTGATGGCTTCGTCCGTCGGGCGTTCGACGGTGATACGCCGGACGTAGCGGCGGAGTTTTTCCTTCGGCTTGCCTGCCCAACCCCATTGTTCAACCACGGTTCGATTGGATGCGTCCTGGGTCGTAATGGCGGGGCGATTTGGGTCAGGCTCGAACGACAGTGTTCGAGCGTGTCGGGCCACGAAATGGCCATTTTCCTTGGTAAACTCGGCGAAGTGCTTCAGGGAACAGAACAGGCGATCCCCCACCACGAGTTTTGCAAGACCGCCTCGGGCGTGCAGTCGCGGCATCAACTCCGGGATCAGTTTGGCCTCGTTGGTTTCGCCGTCGAGATCGGAGGCCATATCGAGAACCAGACCATCGCGTGGTCGGTACGCGACGAGCAATTTCCCGCCCAGAAGTTTGCCCGGTGTGCCACGAGTTTCGAGTAATCGCTTGGCCACTTTCTTGAGGCTCTTGCCATCGAGGATGATGACATCGAAGCGGTCGAAGGATGTGGGAATGCGGTGAGCAACAACGTTGGGGAACAGTGCGGTGAAGCGGTCGGTGACGTCGCGAATAAAGGCTTCGCTCAGAGGCGAGGGGACGCGGCGGAGTTTGCCATAGAAGGCTTCGTTGCAGGCGTCGTCGCGTTGCCGGTGGCGTCGAATGTGGGCTTGCCGACCCGACCCTTTGTGTTCGATGAGTGCATCGAAGATCCAGGCGACGAGTTGGGGGAAGGTAACAACGTCCTCATAGCAGCGACCGCGATGTCGCTTGAAGAGGTCCGCGAGGAAGGACTCGGGAATACCATAGGCGAAGAGAGCAAGTGAGGCGTGGGCAAGCGGCAGGCTATCAAAAACTTGGCGTGCGAAGTCCGTGGGTACTTGTGGCTTTGAACGAGAGGTAAGGTGATGGGGTGGCAGAATCATTGTGGCGTCCTTGCCGGTTTCGCGGACACAGCAGCACGCGATGTCCAACGATCCCCTATCTGAACCCCAATTTCGCCGCAGCGAAAGCCCCTAACCCGACAATCTAAAACCACTTGGGAAATTCCAAGATGGCAACAGCACTGTCATGAGGCGTCTGCTGTTGGTCCTGGTCGCCGTGCCGTCCGCGGTGGCCCTGGCTGCACCGGCCGAGGGGCCAGTCATTTCCACCATGGATGATTTGAAGTTCAACGCCCCAAAGGACAAGGGGAAGGCGGAACTCGTCGACGGGAAAGTCGGCAAGGCCGTTCGGTTCACGTTCGATAAGGGTGCCGGCAGCGCCTTCTTCACGAGCAACATTCGTGGGAACGCCGACTGGGACAAGGCCGCGGGGTTCTCGTTCTGGGTCAAGGGCGACGGCAACGACTCCTTCGCGGGGTTGCAACTGATCCACGACGACGATTTCGCGGTTCGGTACGACTTCTGCTTTCCCGTGAAAGGGAAGGAATGGTCGAAAGTAACTGTGGCATGGAGCGATCTCGTTCCCGTGTTGCCGGGCCCCAAGGCCAAGCCGCTGGGGGCAGATGGGAACTTGCCCTCGAAGGTCTCGGCTCTGTGGTTCGGGAAGTGGTGGTACTGGGCGGACTACCCAGCCCACGCGTTCACGATCGACGAGGTTCGCCTTGAGCCGCAGATCGAGAGCGACACGAAACTGTACAAACCCGAGGGGCAACCGCTGGCCCGCGTGCTGGAGAAGCTCAAAGCCGGCAAGCCCATCAGTATCGTGACGATGGGTGACTCGCTGACCGACGTTCGCCACCACGCGAACCGCAAGGTCGACTGGCCGGGGATTCTGGCGGCGAAGCTCAAGACAAAGTACAAGTCCGAGGTAGCGGTTCGGAACCCGGCGATCGGCGGGTCGCAACTCCGGCAGGGGTTGGTGCTGATTCCGCGCTGGGTCGACGCGGTGCCCGAGCCCGACCTCGTGACCATCTGGTTCGGCGGCAACGACTGGGAATCAGGAATGCGTGGGCCCGAGTTCGAGGCGGCCTGCGTTGACGCGATCGACCGCGTTCGCCGCGCGACGAAGGGGAAAGCCGACGTGCTGCTCCTGACGACGTGCCCGTCCGCGGCCGCGTGGGACAAGACGGCCCCACTTGGGGA
Source organism: Chthoniobacterales bacterium (assembly GCA_013815325.1). Taxonomy (GTDB): domain Bacteria; phylum Verrucomicrobiota; class Verrucomicrobiia; order Chthoniobacterales; family UBA10450; genus Palsa-1392. The sequence goes on along the minus strand of JACDGM010000172.1, from coordinate 1,193 downwards.
GGCGGCACGAAAGGCCGCGAAGGAACGAAACGCGGGACTGGCGGATGTCGCGGCCGCGTTCGGAACGGTGGGGAAGGACGATCGGGAGAAGCTGTTCATCTTTGATCGCGTCCACCTGGGACCGTCCGGGCACGAGCTGACCGCCGAGACCGTTCTGAACGCAATCGGGGGTGTACCGTGATCCTCGCGCGAAACCCGTCGCACGCGTCCGGATTCGCCATACAACGTACCGGTTCGGTTCCTGGTCGCGAGTGCCCGCTGATATGATTGAGTACAACCGCTACAGTTGGTGGGTGACTGTCTTCTCGGTCCGTGGAACGGCGTTGCCGCGAGCTCTCGGACGAGTCGCGCTCTTCACGCTCTACACGGCGACAATTCAGTTCATGGTCGAAGTCGGAACCTACCTGGAATGGTTCACGATCCACCATAGCCTGACGCTCGATCCGGTCGCACACGCCGTCCTCGGTTCGCTACTCGGGTTCCTGATCGTGTTCCGGATGAACGGGTCGAACTCCCGTTACTGGGAAGGCCGGTCGCACTGGGGCGCGCTCATCAATTGCAGTCGAAACATCGTTCGTGTCGGGTGCAAGTATACCAAGGCGGGGCCGGAACTCGCCGGGCTCGTGACGGGGTACGTCATCACCTTGCGGCAGTCGCTTCGCGGGTCGCGCGACCTGGACGATGCGGCAGCGTATCTGCCGGAGTCGGTCGTGCGAGAGGCCAAGCGGTTTGGTAACCCGCCGACTGCGGTTGCGGCCGCAATCTCGGAGTGGATCGTCCGGGAACATCGGGCCGGGTCGTTCGATGGGGTGATGGCCAGCTATCTGGAATCGCTGTTGTCGAGCATGGTCGATGCGCAGGGCGGTTGCGAGAAGATTCAGAAGACGCCGTTGCCGTTCGTTTACGCGGCGATGATCAAGCAGTTGATTCTCGCCTACCTGCTGACGCTGCCGCTGGTGATGGCCGAGCGTTGCGGGTGGTGGTCGCCGCTGCTGATGGCCGTCGTGTCGCTCGGCCTGTTCGGGATGGAGGAGGCGAGCGTCGAGACGGAAGACCCGTTCGGGAAGGACGAGAACTGCCTGGACCTGGAGACGTTCACGCTGACGATCGCCCGCGATACGGGGCAACTCGCGACGCAGCAGAGTTCGTAGTGTTCGGCGAGCGGGGTGACGTCAGTCCCCCGAGGTTTTGTT
>JACDGM010000004.1 GCA_013815325.1 Chthoniobacterales bacterium | reverse complement strand
CAGCCTGCCTGTGGGGAGCGCGGGCGGCTCGCCCGCAGCAGAGTCCGAAGCAGGCGAGCCGCCTGCTTTCCCAACAGGCAAGCTGCCTGTGCTCCGCCCCTTCAAACGCCTCGGGTTTTCCGACCGCCAGCTCGCGCACTCGTTAGGCGTTTCCGAAAACCAAATTCGCGCGGAGCGCATTGCCACCAGCACCGTCCCGACTTATCGCCTCGTCGATACCTGCGCCGCCGAGTTCGAAGCTTATACGCCCTACTATTATTCCACCTATGGGAGCGAGAACGAAATGCGCCCGAGCGCGACGCGCAAAATCATGATTCTCGGCGGTGGCCCGAACCGGATCGGGCAGGGGATCGAGTTCGATTACTGCTGCGTGCACGCCGCCTTCGCGCTGCGCGAGCTCGGGATCGAGACGATCATGGTGAACTCGAATCCGGAAACGGTTTCGACCGATTACGACACGAGCGACAAACTCTACTTCGAGCCGCTCACGCACGAAGACGTGCTTAACATTTACGAGCAGGAAAAACCGGAAGGCGTGATCGTGCAGTTCGGCGGTCAGACGCCGCTCAATCTCGCCGCCGGACTGAAGGCCGCCGGAGTCCCGATCATCGGCACCCAGCCGGAAAGCATCGAGCTGGCCGAGGACCGAAAACTTTTCGCCGATATGCTCGACAAGCTCGGGCTCCGGCAAACGCCGAGCGGCTCAGCGACGAGCGAAGAAGAAGCGGTCGCGATCGCGGAACGCATCGGCTACCCGGTACTCGTTAGGCCGTCGTTCGTTCTCGGCGGCCGCGCGATGGAGCTGGTGTATCAGGCGGAAGATTTGCAGCGCTACATGCGGAGCGCGATCGAAGCCGGTCCGGAGCGGCCGGTGCTGGTCGATCGCTTCCTCGAAGACGCGATCGAAGTGGACGTCGATTGCATCGCAGACGGGGGGACGGCGGTGATCGGCGCCATCATGGAACATATCGAGGAAGCAGGCATTCACAGTGGCGACAGCGCCTGCGTCATCCCCACTTTCTCGCTCTCGCAGCCGATCCTCGACGAGATCACGACCGCGACCAAAGCCATGGCCCGCGAGATCAACGTGCGTGGGCTGATGAACGTGCAGTTCGCGGTGAAAGACGAAAAGCTCTACGTTCTCGAGGTTAATCCGCGCGCCTCGCGCACGGTTCCGTTCGTAAGCAAAGCGATCGGCGTCCCCCTCGCCAAATTGGCCGCCAAGGTGATGATCGGGATGTCGTTAGGCGAAGTTGGTTTCAGCGCGGAAATCATTCCGCCGCATTTCTCGGTGAAGGAAGCGGTCTTTCCCTTTCTCCGCTTTGAAGGAGTCAACATCTCGTTAGGGCCAGAAATGAAATCAACCGGGGAAGTGATGGGCATCGACGTCGATCTCGGTCTCGCCTTCGCCAAATCGCAGCTTGCCAGCCGATGGCCGCTGCCCCGCGCCGGCAATGTTTTCATCAGCGTCAAAGACAGCGACAAGCAAAACGTGATCGCGCTGGCGCGGGAGTACGCGGAGCTTGGTTTCGGAATCGTCGCGACTGCTGGAACTGCGGCGGCCCTGAGCGGCGCCGATGTTGCCGTGACCAAAGTTTTCAAGATTGGCGAAGGCCGGCCTAACGTTCTTGATCTGGTCAAAAACGGGCAGATTCAATTCATCATTAACACGCCGAGCGGCAAGGTCCCGCGGGCCGATGAAGTGAAAATCCGCACCGCCGCGTTGAGCGAACGCATTCCGATCATGACCACGCTGCGCGCCGCGGCCGCCAGTGCGAAAGGGATTCGTTCTCTGCAAAAAGGACCGCTGACGGTGAAGAGCCTGCAGGAATATCACGCCTTTGTTCGTTAGGCGAAGCGGGATGCCCGATTTGGCTCATCCTTTGCTTCAACGTCACTGACACGAATCTTTTGATATGCGCCGTGCTGCGATTCGCGCTAAATCACGCCAGCCAAAACCACTTTATGAAACTCAGGGGTATCGCCGGCTGCGGATTTTTCTGCTTTCTCATTCTGCCACTGCAGGCGCAGGACACGGCGGACCGCTCGGAGGCGGAACGGCTGCAAAAGCTGGAAAACGCAGTGCGTCAGTTGCAACAGCGCAACAGCGATCTGGAGAGCCAGGTGCAACAACTAAAGGCGAAGAGTCCGTTCGCTCCCGTAATCTCCGGAACGGAAGCGAGAGTGATTCCGGGGAATGACAACAAGACCGTCTTCGCCGCCCCGCCGCCGCCCCTGGTCGATGTGCATCCGGGCGGCTCGGAATACAAACTGACGCTCGGCGGTTACGTGCAGGCGAATTTCGAGGATGGCGATGTCTCCGCGTTCGAAGGGCGTTTCGGCGCGACCGCTTTAAAGGATCGCTTCCGCCTGCGGCGCGCGCGTATTTCCCTAACGGGCGATTTTGCCGAGCAGTTCGATTTCAAGATCGAAGGCGACCTTGAGCAGAGCGACGCCGCGATCACCGCATTGAAGTCGGTCGATCCGGCGACCGGCGCCAGCACGACGGTCTCGACTGGCAATCGCACGCAATTTTCCGGCACCGATATCTTCATCAACTGGCACGGCATCCCGGAGATGAACGTGAAGGTCGGCCAATGGAAGGCCCCGTTCGGTTTGGAAAATCTCACGCCCGATACGCTGATTTACACGATCGAACGCAGCCTGCCGACGGGTGCGATCGTTCCTGAGCGGCAGATTGGCGCGATGATTTGGGGCAAGCCGCTCGCCACGGCCGCGCCCGACTACAAGGATTTCGTCACCTATTACGCCGGCGCCTTTAATGGCAACGGCCGCAACTTTAACAACAACGACAATAATGAATTTTTGTATGTCGGCCGGCTCGAGCTGCAGCCGTTTAAAGGTCAACTGGCGGGACAGGAAGCGAGCTTAAAACTGGGCGGCGATTATTTGCACAGCCGCGACGAGGCCGGGACCAACATTTCCCCGGTGCTCAACCTCAAGGTCAATCCGGACGGCTCGCTCACCTCCTTTAGCCTAACGAGCGCCGACGAACGCAACGCCTTTAGCTTTGACGCCTGGCTGAAAGTCGGGCCGTTCGACTTGATCGCGGAATATCTCGAGGAGCACGTCGACGGCCGCGCAGCCGGCGGGGTGCTTGCGATGGCCGATTTCGTCGCGAACGGCTTTTACGTGCAGGGAAGTTATTTTATTCTGCCGAAGAAATTGCAGGGCGTGGTGAAATGGGAAGCGCTCAATCCCGGGCAGCTCGGCAACGACGGCATCCACTCGCTCACGGCCGGCCTCAACTACTACATCCATTCCGACAACGTCAAGGTGATGGCCGACTACGTGCACACCTGGTCGGATTTCCGCGAGGCCAATCCGCAATTTGGCGACTCCGAATTCAACGAAGTGCTCCTGCGCCTGCAGGTCATTTTTTGATTTGTCGCCGGGGGCGATTTGGGAAATGGCCAGGCGCCATTTTCGCGCGATAATTTTTTGATGTCGACGCCGGCTGACGGAGAGCCGTGGCGCGTTCACACGGCATGGATTTCGGATGTACACTTGGGCTCGCGCCGAAGCAACTCAGTTCCCGACCTGAACGATAGATTTTAGCGGCGTTATTTGAGGTCGCCGATTGCCGCTGAAGTCGGCGGTGACGCGGAAAGCCGGCCGACAGCGCGCAGCAGCGTGTATTGCGTTTTGTTATAGTCGGTGACGATGTTTAGGTAATCGTTTCGAACATGCGCGCGATCCTGTTCGGCTTGAATCATCTCAAGAACGACGCCAACGCCGAATTCCTTGCGTTCCTGTCCGAGGCGTAATGCTTCTTCCGCATCGGAGAGCGACTCTTTGGCGATCGCGATCTGGGCGGCGAGTGATTGGAGGCGAGTCTGGCTCGCGATGACTTCGTTCGCGATTTGATCAATCACTTTATCGGCAGTAAGTGCAGCGCCCCGCAGGTGCGCCTGCCGGGCGTGGATATTTCCTAAATCGAAGAGACCGCCTGGCCCGACGCGCCAGGTGAGCAGCGCGACGTAATCTTCGGATTCGCCGAAGTGTCCGGTCTCGCTGTTCATTCCGCCGCCAAGCCCACCGAAAAACGCCTGGCCGCCGACGGTCGGAACGAGCGGACCGTAAATGGCGCCGTTCTTCGCGTGCTGAGCGGCGCTGAGCAGCGCGGCGCTCTGTTGTGTTTCTGGACGCGCGGCCAAGGCTTGCGAGACAAGATCGCCGAGTGACTCCTTCGTGGAAACAAGCGAGAGCGGCACGACGCTCGCATCGCGCGGCATCAGCTCGATCGTTGGATCGAGATGCAAAATCTGGACCAGCTTCGCGGAAGCGAGTCGCGCATTTTCTTCCGCTCGGCGCAGCGCGATCTTGTCGCGCTGTTGCTGCACTTTGACGCGCAGCGCGTCGCCCTTGAATGCGATGCCGGCATTCACTGCCCGCTCGATTTCCGCCGCATAATCGGTCGATGCCCGCAATGCGTCCCGCGCAACTCCCACCGCTTCGTGCGCGGCGGCGAGATCGAAATACGCGAGCGCAGCGGCGAGGATTGTCTCCTGTCGCTGCGCATCAAGGCCGTGCCGAGCGGCTTTCATGAGCTGGTGCGCTTCGAGCGATTTGAAAATTGCGTCGCCGATGTCGGTCTGCGCGGCAATCGTTCCGCCAGGGGCGTAACTCTGTTTATGCACGTCTTCGATCACGCCCTCGGTGTTCTGAATCAAGTTGTCATGCCGGCGATAGGTGACGCCCGGCACGACCCACGGGAAAAAGCGCTCGATTGCGCTCTCCTCCGCCGCACGCGCTTCGGCGAACTTTTCTTTGGCCAGTTGTACATCAAGATTCCGCGCCCCGGCCAGGCGCAGCGCCGAGGCAAGATCAATCGTTAGCAATTCCGAGGATCGATTTGATTTGCCGGCAGTTGTGAAAGAAACAAGCACGGCAAAGATCGCAAAAGCGAAACCAGCGCGCTTCATTTGCTTTCGATCGCTTGAACTTTTTGTCCGTCCGTTACGGATTGTTTGCCGGCGACGATGATGGCGTCGTTAGGTGCAACGCCCTTGAGAATTTCCACGTTCACGCCGTCATCGAACCCGGTTGTCACGGAAACTTTTTGCGCCTTGCCCTCGCGCACGACGAAGACTGAGCTCTTCGCCTTCTCAGTGACGAGCGTTTCGGCCGGAACGAGGAGCGCATTGTCTTTTTTTTGCAGCGCGATTTCGACCGTGGCCCACATCCCGGGACGCAAGTCCAGGTCGGGATTTGGAATGTCGATTTCGGTCGTCATCGTCTTGGTCGATTCATCGAGCGCGTAAGAAAAACGAGTGATCGTGCCGTCAAATGTGCGATCGGGCAGTTCGCTCACCGTCACTTTCACGGGCAAATTATTTTTCACGAGCGGCGCTTCGGGTTCAGGAATCGCCACGTCGATGCGCACCGTGCGGAAATCCATCAGGGTGAGAACAGCGGCGTGCTTCGTCGAGCTGCTCGAAGTCGCCGCGGGAACGAGCGCGCCGGGATCGACCCAGCGTTTCGTGATGACGCCGGAGAACGGCGCGGTGATCTGCGCGTAGTTGAGCAGCGTCTCGATGCGCTGCACTCCCGCGATGGCGACGTCCGCTTTCGCTTTCGCCGCATCGGCTGTTTGCGGCATCACCAAATCCGAAGCCTTTTTTTGCGCCGCGGTCACGCGCTTGTAATCGAGCTGCGCCGCTTCGGCTTCCGCCTTGACCTTGATGAGATCGGCCAGCATCTCGGGCGCTTCGATTTCGGCGAGCTGGTCGCCTTCCTTCACGCTATCGCCTTTATCCACACTGACCGTTTTCAGATAACCATCGACCTTGGCGTAGAGTATTGCTTCCTGGTAAGCCATCACATTGCCGGGGAGCGTGACTTGGCGCACAATCTGGCCGCGCTTTGGATGAATGGTTTGAACGAACGCGCCCGGCGCCGCCGGGCCGCTGGACCTGCCGCAGCCGGTTTGCAGAAGCGCACTTGCGAGCAGAAAGCAGCAAAGAATTAGCTCACGCAAAGGACGCGAAGGAAAACTCCAAACCTCGGATCCTTTGCGACCTTGGCGCCCTTTGCGTGATACCTCTGGCTTCATGCAGTCGCAGTTTGCGTTTCGCGTTTGAACAAGACGTAGAGCACGGGCACGACGAAGAGCACGAGCACGAGGGCAGCCAGAATTCCTCCCACCACCGCGCGCGCTAGCGGGATGTTTGCGCCGCCAAAAATCGCCATCGGCGTGAGACCGAGGACCGCGGCAATGCCGGTCATCAAAATCGGGCGCAGCCGAATCCCGGCCGCTTCCACGATTGCGTCGCGCGGCGTCTTGCGTTCACGTTTTTCCGCCGCCTCGGCCAGGATACGGTTGGCAAAATCCACCAGCAGGACGCTGAAACTCACCACGATGCCGACCATCATGATGCTGCCCATGACCGACTGGATACTCAAATAGGTGTGGGTGAGAAACAGCATCCAGGCCACCCCGATCAAGCCCAGCGGCACGGCAAACATGACGATGAACGGATCGAGAAACGACCGGAACTGCACGATCATCACGAGATAGACGAGCACAACCGCGAGGAGGAACCCGAACCCGAGCGACTTGAACGAATCGTGCATCGATTTCACTTCACCGCGCATCGCGATGTTGTAACCCTCCGGCACTTGCGCGCGGTCATTTTGGATTTTGCCGATGAAGCGCTCGATGTCGGCCGCGACGGCAGCGACATCGCGCCCGCGCACGTTGACGAAGAGATCGGTCACGCGCGTGATGTCGAGGTGGTTGATTTCGGAATAAGCGGTCCCGCGCGAAAAGGTCGCAACCGTGCGCAGCGGGATCGGTACCGGCTGTTTATTGCCGGTGATCGGGATGTCGAGGACGGTGTTGATCGAGCGAATGTCGGATTCGGGATACTGCGCGCCGATCAGGTAGTGATTGCCGTTTTTGGGATCGATCCAGAACGAGGGCGCAAAGTTCGTCGAACTATTGAGCGCGGTGACGATGTTCTTGACGATCTCCTGCTGCGTGAGCCCGACCTGCGCCGCCTTCACGCGGTCCACATCGACATTGATCTCCGGCGCGTCCAGCCGCTGCTGAATCCGCACATCCACCGCGCCCGGCACCGTCTCCGCGTAACGCTTGATCTTTTCCGCGATGTCGTGCGCGACTTCGAGTTTGTTGCCTTCAATCTGGACGTTGATCGGCGAGGGCAGACCGCCGTTGAGCGCCGCCGTGAGCATGCCGCCGGTCTCGAAGTCGAACTCGGCGCCGGGAAATTTCTGCGGCAGTTTTCTGCGCAGCTCGTCCACGTAGGAAAAGGTCGAGCGCGCGTGATGATCGGTCAGTTGCACGAGAACGAACGCGTCCTGTGAACCGGAGTTGGGCGTGTAAGCGGCCGGCCAATCGAGGAGCACGCCGATGTTCGAGATGACGAGCTTGCGATCGCTCTGCGGGATGGTCGAGGTAATCACTTTCTCGACTCCCGCCACCAAGTCCTCAGTTCTTTCCACCCGCAGTCCAGTTGTGCCGCGGACTTTGATTGTGAATTGTCCGGCATCGGTCTGGGGGAAGAGTTCGGCACCGATGAATTTGAAAAGGATCATGGAGACGAGGAAAACGAGGGCCGTTGCGCCGAGCACGAGCCACCGCCGCCGCAGCACGTCTGCGAGCGCGCGCAGGTAGCGACCGCGCAGGCGCGCGAACCGCCCCGTCTCGTCTGCATGCTCGCGCACCACCGGCGTGGGTTTGAAAAACTTCGCGGCGCAGACTGGCACGAGCGTGGCGGCGAGGAGACGGCTCGTCCAGATGGCAAAGATCACCGCTTTAGCCAATGGCGTGAAGAGGAATTTCCCGATGCCGCTTATGAAGATGATCGGGAAAAACACGACCGAGATGGTCACGGTGACGATCGTCAGCGGCCGCATCACTTCGCCCGCGCCGTCGAGTGCGGCCTGAAACGGCGTCTCGCCCAGATGCAAATGGCGCGCGGTGTTTTCGAGGACGACAATCGACTCGTCGATGAGCAACCCAATTACGACCGCAACGCCGCCGAGCGTCATCGCGTTCAGTGTTTCGCCCGTAAAATACAAACCGATCAACGAGCCGAGACACGCGAGCGGCAGCGCAATCAGCACGATGAGCATTGGTCGCGCGCTGCCCAGGAAAATGAAGACCATCGCCGCCGCGAGCAGGAATCCGATGATCGCCTCTTGGACGAGGTTGCGGATCGCCTCGCGCACGTAAACGGACTGATCCATCACGACATCGAGGTTGATTCCTTTGATCCGCTCGAGGATCGGCTTGAGCTGCGCTTTGATCCCATCGACGACGGCGATGGTATTGGCGCCAGGCTGGCGATAAATCGGGATATAGACCTGCCGCTTGCCCTCGATGCGCACGATGTTCGTCTGGATTTGGTGCGAATCCTCGACCTTCGCGACATCGCGGATGTAAGTGGGCGGCCCGTTGCCGACGCGGAGCGGAAGGTCATTCAGCTCGGCCACTTTTGGCACCATGCCATTGGCATTGATCTGATAATCGAGCGCGCCGAACTTCGCGTTGCCGGTTGGAATCATGACGTTGAAATCGCGGATTGCGTTGATCACATCGAGCGGCGCCAGTCCGTGCGCCTGCGCTTTCAGCGGATCGACGTAGGCCATGATGCGCCGCAAGCGGCCGCCATAAACTGCCGGCGCGATCACGCCGTTGATCGATTGCAAGCGGTTGCGTAAATCGAAATAAGCGACGTCGTAGAGCTTCGTCTCGTCGAAGGTCGGGCTGGAGACCGCGATGAGCGCAAGCGGGATCGACGCCGTCGGATCGAACGGCATCACCATCGGCGGGATCGTGCCCGGTGGCAGATAAAAGAGATCGCTCATCGCCAGCGAGGTGACCTGCGACATGGCGGTGTTCGGATCGATGTCTTCGCGGAAATAATCTTTCACGATGCTGATGCCGACCATCGATTTTGCTTCCTGCCGCGCGATGCCGTTGGACTGTCCGGTCCAGCGCTCGATGCGCGAGGTGATGTCTTTTTCCATCACCTCCGCCGGCATGCCGGGATAAAACGTGACGACCTGCACCGCCGGCGTTCTGAAGGTCGGCAAAATATCCGTGGGCAACTTCGAGATCGCCATCAACCCGATGACGAGAATGGCCAGCGCGAGCACGATGACCGCGTAGGGATTCTTGAGCGCGGCCTTAACCATCGGAGCGAGAAGTCTCTTTAACGAATCGCCCTAACGACCGCGGTAACCGATGATTTGTCCATTGGGCAGGCGAACGAGATCAGATTCCCGCGCGTTGACCGCGACCCGCCTCCAATCCTTCTCTCTTTCCAGATGAAGTTCGGTCGTCTTTCCTGTCCCAACGACCACGGGAATGGTGACCGCGCCCATGGTCTCGGATTGTGCCACGACCGAGTAAAAGCCTTTGGGCAGTTTTACGGTGACCGGTATTTCGCTCCTCGGGCCCAGGGAGTTGCTCACTTGCTTAAACAGGTGCCCATCGGGCGTATGGATTTGATAGTCGGTGTGCACGTTGGCGTAGGTGTTGTCGCCGTCTCGGTGCTGCTCAGTCGCGCTATAAACCGTCAAAAACCCGGCATACCCGTCTTCGAGCAAACCCGGCGGACGTGGCCCCACTGGCGCGTTCACGACGGTTGGCCCCGCCCAGGCACATCCGCTGACGAGCAGCGCGGCGCTCACGGTAAGGAGGAGGTTTCGTTTGTTCATTGCGAGTTATTTTTCGTTAGGACGTTTGTTTTTCTGGAACGCGAGAATCAAGCGCCATCGGTTACCGACTTGGCCAGGTCTTCGACGACAGACTGGGGCGCTTCGGCGACAACGCAGACGACGTGACTATCCACCACGCGCAGCGCGAAGTGGTAACGGCCGCTGCGGCCGCAAACCACCGAATCGCCGGAAGCAAGCCTCTCTCGGGCTTGCGGAAACTGCGCGAGCTTGGCTTTTTCAAAGACAATGACGGAGACGGGAACTTTGCCGACATCGCCCATGATGAGCGCGCATGGGACGTTCGTGATATGGCAGAATCGCGAGCCACGGGAACTGAATCCGGCCGCCGCCGGATGATAGGTGAAAGCGGCAACATCCAGTTCGCTCCCGAACTCCTTTTCTATCTCGCGTGGAACCGCGCCAGTGAACTCCGGCGCAGCAAGCCGGTGCACATAAGCGTTATGGCATTCGCCCGCGGCTTTCGCCAAATCGAACGGTTGAGCTTTGGTCCAAACCAACCCGCCTGCAAACAACAGGACGATCGCAGCTGCCGCGGCGAACCACGAGAACGGGAACAAGCGAGCTGGTGAACGCGCAGGCTCGACCTGTGACTCGATTTGCCTCCACAGCGAAGCCGTGCGCGAACCGTGGCGCAAAAATTTGCCCAGCCGTCCTGCGAATTTTTCCTCCGCCTCGAAGAGCCCGGCGCACTCCGCGCAAAGCTCCAAATGCTCAGCCACTTCAAAGCTGTTTTTCGAGTCGAGTTCCGAATCGAGGTAAAGCTGGAGCAGCTTTCTGGCTTCGGCACATTTCATAAGGATGATCTCCGGCGCGAACGCAAAATGATGTCGCGCATTCTTTGACGGGCTCGCGACAGATGGCCCATCACGCTTCCGAGCGGAATTCCGAGGCATTCGCTGATCTCGCGATAACGCAAGTCGCCGATCGCGCGCATGAGCAAGACGGAGCGCTCGGAGTCGTTCAGGCTTTGCAAGCCGGCGAGCATTTCTTCCTCGAGTGCATCGGCCAGGGTCTCCCACGAAATCGGGGTTTCGCCGGAAAAATTGAGGACGGCGAACTCTTCCATCTCCTCCGGTTCGACCGCGACCTCGAACTCCATCACCCGGCCGCGTTTGCGATTTATCGTAAAGATTTCGTTCGTCAAAATCTTAAACATCCAGGCGCGAAAACTGGCGTCATCGTGATAGCGATCGAAGGCGCGAAAGGCGCGAAGCACGGCGTTTTGCAGCGCATCTTCGAAATCGCGCCGATCAAAAACCATCCGGCGCGAGTAATTTTCGAGGTCGCCCTCGATCGGCCGGAGCAGACTGAGAAATCGAAGGCTTTGTTTGTCGCGATCCATCGGAAGGTCGATCCTGGTTAAGTAAAGTCAGGGGGCGCGCGTTTTATTACAAAAGAATCGTCGCCTCTTCGGCAGCAAAGTTTTCGGAATCGTTACGCGTCCGTCATACGGCTGTCACAATCATTTTCTAGCTTCCGTCGCATTGAGTGGGAGCCAATTCCCCGAAAACGTCAGAAACCAGGAGAAAACAATGTTTATCAACAGATTCATCTTAAGGACAGCAGGCGCGAGCCTGGCTGGAAGTATTTTGCTCGCGGCGCTGCCGCTTTCGGCGCAGGCCGCCTCCGAAGCCGATCGGCTCCAAAAATTGGAGCGGTCGGTCGATCAATTGCAACAACGCAATGGCGAGTTGGAGCGCGAAGTGCAGGAACTCAAGGCGAAGAAGAGCCCGTTCGCTCCGGTGCTGCCCGAAACCGAAAACAAAGCAACCGCCGGCAATGGCAACAAAGCCATCTTCAGCGCGCCGCTGCCGCCGCCAGTCGACGTGCACCCGGCCGGTCCGGAATTCAAGCTCACGCTCGGCGGATTCATCCAAGTGAATTTTGAGGATGGCGATGTCTCCGCTTTCGAAGGCCGCTTTGGTTCGACGGCGCTAAAAGACCGGTTCCGTCTGCGCCGGGCGCGCATCAATCTGAGCGGCGAGTTTGCGGAGCAGTTCGATTTCAAAATTGAAGGTGACTTCGAGCAAAGCGATGCCGCCATCACGGCACTGAAGTCTGTCGATGTGATAACCGGCAAGACGACGACTGTCTCAAATTCCACGCGCACGGAGTTCTCCGGCACGGACATCTTTGTCAACTGGCATGCGATTGCGGAAGCGAACATCAAAGTCGGCCAGTACAAAGCGCCCTTTGGTTTGGAGCAACTCACGCCCGACACGAAGATTTTCACGATCGAACGAAGCTTGCCCACCGGCGCAATCACGCCGGAGCGGCAGATCGGTGTGCAACTCTGGGGCAAGCCGCTGACGAATGTGTGGCCGGAACAGAAAGATCTCGTGACCTATTACGGCGGCATCTTTAACGGAAACGGACGCAACACGACGAACAACGACAACAACAACTTCATGTATGTCGGGCGGCTGGAGCTCCAGCCGTTCAAAGGCAAACTCTTCGGTCAGGATTCCAGTCTGAAGCTGGGCGGCGATGTCCTCAACAGCCGCGACGACAAGGGCACAAATATCTCACAAACGGGCAATCTGCTGGTCAACGACGACGGTTCCCTCTCGTCATTCGTCCTGCCCGGGGCGGATGAAAGGACGGCATGGAGTGTGGACGCCTGGCTCAAACTGGGTCCGTTTGATCTAATCGGTGAATACCTCCAGGAAGACGTGAACGGTCGCACGGTAAACGGCGTCCCACCGGGGTTCGCCAACTTTACGACGAACGGATACTATGTTCAGGGAAGCTATTTCATCATCCCGAAGAAGCTTCAAGCTGCGGTTCAGTGGCAGGATTTAAATCCGGGGCAAAAAGGCAACGACGGCATCCACTCCCTCACCGGTGGGCTCAACTACTACATCCACGGCGACGATATCAAGTTGATGGCCAACTACATTCACACCTGGTCGGATTTCCGCGCTGCAAACCCACAGTTTGGCGATGATCAGTTCGACGAAGTCATCCTGCGCCTGCAGTTGATGTTCTAAGGCCAAAACCTTTTGCCAGCTTGCGAGGCTGCAAAGGCGCGGCTGGCTCCCGAACGTAATCGCAGCGATACCCGTGGTCGATCCTTCCGCAGCGATATTGAAGCTCGTGCCAAGATGTTTGAACTGTTCGGCCAATTGCGGGACGAGCTTTGCCCCCCAACGTATCCGATTCCTTAATGTGAAACGGTGGCGCAGCGAGGCTCTCTATACTTGCTATCGAGCATCGAGATGCTACTCCCGGTATCAACGACGAAATAGAGTATTTCGTCGAACATTTTGACTGGAATCCGAAGGATTACGCCATCGTCAAACAACGGTATCGCTTGATTTTCGTCGTTTTCCTTGGCGGCGGCGGTCTCATCCTGAATAAAGGAGGCTAACGCAACAACAACCGCGACAATCCGTTTAGATATTCTTTTGGAATTCATCCGTGTTGACCGGCGCATGCGTACTTGTCGTTTGTTACGAAAAGCTGGTAAGGAATATCGATGAGAGCATCCATTCCATTACCGCCGGACTCAACTATTACATTCACGGCGACTCCACTAAGCTGATGGCCGATTACGTTCACACCTGTGGATTTCCGCGCCGCTCATCCACAGTTCGGCGATACCGAATTCGACGAAGTGCTCTTGCGCATGCAGGTAATTTTTTAACTTTGCCGCGAAGTGTCTGATTCGTTTTTAGCTGGACTTTCATCAACATTGTTAGGAATTTTTTGAGTAACCAAGCGCGCCTCGGCAGGCGATAAATCTTTAATGGCCTCTCTGATTCAACTGCTTTCAAAGTGGCCGCTCGTTAGGCAAATTCGGCAACGCAGGGATGGCACCGGCCTCGAGTCGATGTCCGATAAAACGCGCGCCATGCACGCGCGGACCGACGGCGCGAAGGTCGCCCGCTCGATTTGTCCCTACTGCGGCGTCGGCTGCGGGCAGCTGATTTATCACAAGAACAACAAGCTGGTCTCGATCGAGGGCGATCCGGAGAGCCCGATCAGCCAGGGGAACCTTTGCCCGAAAGGCGCGGCCTCCTATCAGCTCCTCACCCATTCGCGCCGCGAAACAAAAGTAAAATATCGTGCGCCGCGCGCCACGTCGTGGACTGAGCTGTCGCTCGACCAAGCGATGGAAATGGTGGCCGACCGCGTTTGGGAATCGCGCAAACGCACATTCGTTAGGGAGAAAAACGGCTCGGTCGTCAATCACACCGAAGGACTCTGCCACCTCGGCGGCGCGACGCTCGACAACGAAGAAAATTACCTGATAAAAAAATTGTTTACCGGAGGCCTGGGCATGGTGTGCGTGTCGAACCAGGCCCGGATATGACATAGCAGCACGGTGCCCGGTCTGGGCACCTCCTTCGGCCGGGGCGGAGCCACGACCGCGCAACAGGATCTTGCGCGCTCGGACTGCATTCTGATCGAAGGCTCGTCCATGGCGGAGGCGCACCCGGTGGGTTTTCGCTGGGTCATGAAAGCAAAGGAAAACGGCGCCACCATCATCCACGTCGATCCGCGCTTCTCGCGCACGAGCGCGCTGGCCGACATTTGGGTTCCGATCCGCGCCGGATCCGATATCGCTTTCCTCGGCGGAATCATTCGGCACGTGCTCGAGAACGACCTCTGCTTCCGCGAATATGTCGTCCATTACACCAATGCTTCCTGCATTCTGCGGCCAGAGTTTCGCGATTCCGACGAAGGCGCGACCGGTTATTTCTCCGGCTGGAACGAGGAGAAGCGCGCCTACAACCACGAGAGCTGGCTCTACGAAGGCGAAGGGCTGAGTTATCCGAAGCGCGATCTCTCGCTGCAGGATGCGCGCTGCGTTTACCAAACGCTGAAGCGCCATTTCTCCCGCTACACGCCCGAAATGGTGGAGCAGGTGTGCGGGATTCCACCCGAGCTTTTCCAGAAGGTGGCGGATGCCCTAACGAGTGCTTCCGGGCCGGAGAAGACGGCGGCGATATGTTACGCGGTCGGCTGGACCCATCACTCGAAAGGCGTGCAAGTGATTCGCACGGCTGCGATCCTCCAGCTCTTGTTAGGCAACATCGGCCGGCCCGGCGGAGGCATTATGGCCTTGCGCGGTCACGCCTCGATTCAGGGGTCGACCGATATCCCGACGCTCTACGACATCCTGCCCGGTTACCTCTCGATGCCGCGCGCCGGCAAGGATGAAGAAACGCTCCAGGATTATCTTGAGAAGCACACCAACCGAACAGGCCTCTGGCAACAGTTCCCCGCTTATTTCGTTAGTCT
This sequence comes from Chthoniobacterales bacterium, assembly GCA_013815325.1. Taxonomy (GTDB): domain Bacteria; phylum Verrucomicrobiota; class Verrucomicrobiia; order Chthoniobacterales; family UBA10450; genus Palsa-1392. The sequence goes on along the minus strand of JACDGM010000004.1, from coordinate 54,539 downwards.
CCTCAAGGCCTACTATGGCGTCCGCGCGACGTCGAGCAACGACTTCGGTTACGCATGGGTGCCGAAGATCACGGGCGATCACTCCTATTTTTCATTCCTCTACAAAATGCTCGACGGCGAGATGGAAGGGATGTTTCTCATGGGACAGAATCCCGCTGTCGGCGCGCAGAATGCCCGGCTCGAACGCAAAGCGCTCTCGCGTCTGAAATGGCTCGTCGTGCGCGACATGGTCGAGATCGAGTCGGCCGCCTTTTGGTATGATTCTCCCGAGATCGAGCGCGGCGAATTGAAAACCGAAGAGATCGAGACCGAGGTTTTCTTTTTTCCCGCCGCGGGTCACGCCGAAAAAGAAGGCGCCTTTACGAACACGCAGCGTCTCTTGCAATGGCGAGAAAAGGCGGTCGATCCGCCGGGCGATTGCCGGAGCGAAAGCTGGTTTATCCATCGTTTGGCGTTGCGCCTGATCGAGAAAGCCAAAGCCTCTGGTGAGCCTAACGACGAGCCGCTGCGCGCACTCGATTGGTGGTATCCGGAGACGAAAGATGGTGAACCGGAGATGGAAGCGGTCCTCGCCGAAATCAACGGCTGGAAAACAACGCCCGAAGTCAACGCCACGGGGAGTGTTTTCACCCACGATCGCGACGGGCAGCTGCATCACGGCCCGCAGATCGACGAATACGAGGAACTCAAAGACGACGGCACGACCGCGAGCGGCTGCTGGATTTACTGCGGTGTTTACGCGAGCGACGGCGTAAACAAAGCGCTGGCGCGTCAGTCTAACGACTACCTCGGCCACGGCTGGGGCTTCGCTTGGCCGAGCGATCGCCGCATCATTTACAACCGCGCGAGTGCCGCGCCTAACGGGAAGCCGTGGAGCGAGCGGAAGAAACTCGTCTGGTGGAGTGCGGAAAACAAGCAGTGGACCGGGCAGGACGTCGTGGACTTCAAGAAAGACAAGAGTCCTGATTACCGACCCGACGGTCACGCAAGAGGGCTGGAGGCGCTTCCGGGCGACGCTCCGTTCATCCTGCACGAGGACGGTCTTGGCTGGCTCTACATTCCCGAAGGATTGCAGGACGGCCCGCTGCCGACGCACTACGAACCGCTCGAATCGCCGGTCAACAACAAGCTCTACGAGCGCGACACGAATCCCGTGGAAAATTGGTTTACGCGCGAGGAAAACCGCTTCGCGCCGCCGGGCGATACGCGTTTCCCGTTTGTCCTCACGACTTATCGCCTAACGGAACACCACACCGCCGGCGGGATGAGCCGGTTCCTGCCGCATCTGGCGGAGTTGCAGCCGGAAATGTTCGTCGAAATTTCGCCGGAAGCCGCGGTTGGTCTTGGGATCAAAAATACGGATTACGTTTGCATCGTCACCTTGCGCGGGGCGATCGAAGTGCGCGCCCTCGTTAGCCGCCGGATGCGGCCGTTGCAGCTCAATGGCAAAACGGTGCATCAAGTAGCCATCCCGTTTCATTGGGGATCGGCTGGTCCCATTCGCGGCGACGTCGCGAACGATCTCATGGCGATCTCCGGGGAGCCGAACGTCACCATTATGGAAACCAAAGCGCTCGTCTGCAACGTGGTGCCGGGCCGCCGCCCGCGCGGTAAAGAGTTTCTCCCTTGGCTAGACAGCTTTGCGCCGCAAAGCGGACCGGCGGTTTTGCATCCCGAGCAGCCACCACTCGGCGCGCCGAGCGGCGGGAAACTCGAGTCCGGCCACGGACAACACGGCAAATCGGCTTAAAAAAATGAATCTGGAACCCAGGAAGCCAGAAAAAAGGGAGGACGCGCTTTCACACCCGACGTCCGATTTCTTTCTCCCTCGTGGTCTCCTGGTTTCCAGATTTTCTCATTCATGATCGGCGAAGGCACGCAGAGCACGAATCAGCGGAAGCACTCCTTCGCGCAGGACCATGTCGAAGTTGGTTTCTTCACCGACCCGAGCGTCTGCATCGGCTGCAAAGCGTGCGAGGTCGCATGCAAAGAATGGAATGAAGTCCCGGACGACGGGTTCACCTGGACGGGAAATTCCTACGACAACACCGGCCACCTCGGCGCCTCCACCTGGCGCCATGTCCTCTTCGTCGAACAAGACCGCACGAAAGGAAATCAGATTGCCGGACCAATGTCGTTAGGCAACGACAGCGAAGATCCGTTTCGCTGGATTTTCTTATCCGACGTTTGCAAACATTGTGAGAATGCCGGCTGCCTGGAAGCCTGCCCGACCGGTTCCATCGTGCGCACAGAAGTCGGCTCGGTTCTCGTGCAAAACGACGTCTGCAACGGCTGCGGTTATTGCGTCGTTGCCTGCCCGTTCGGCGTGATCGATCGGCGGCCTGAACCGCTGCCCGACGCCGGCGGCGCATTCAAGTGCACCTTCTGTTATGACCGCCAAAAGAGCGGGCTCACGCCTGCCTGCGCCAAAGTTTGCCCGACCGAATCGATAGTCTTCGGACGGCTCGATGATCTGCGTGCGCGCGGGGCGGCACGGGTGAGAACGCTGCAAGGGCAAGGCTACGATGACGCGCAACTCTATGATCCGCAGGAAACTTCCGTCGGCGGCATTCACGCTTTTTTCTTATTGTTAGGCGAGGCGGAAGCGTACGGCTTGCCGCCGAGGCCGCAGATTCCGACAATTTACCTCAAGTCCTCGTGGGCCGCGGCCGTCGTCACTGCCATCGGAGCGATCGCCGCCGTCGGCGCCGCTTTCAGCTTCTTCGCGTGATGCAACATGTAACGAAAACGGCGGTCTGGAGCACAGGCAGCCTGCCTGTGGGGAGCCCGGGCGGCCCGCCCGCAGTAAACTCCGAAGCAGGCGAGCCGCCTGCTTTCCCCACAGGCAGGCTGCCTATGCTCCGGGGGCAGCCGCCTCGGACGAAGACAATCGATGAGTGCCGATCGTAATTTCGAGGAGCGTCTCGAGTCGTGGCGCAAAGAGGCGAAACACGGCGGCGCCGTCAGCGGTCGCGGCGTGAATGTCGCCGGCGGACCGATCCCGCGGCGGCCCGGCTACTACGGCGAGGCTGTCGTTAGGCCGCCGGTCTGGACGTGGGAAATCCCGCTTTACTTTTTCGCCGGCGGCGCGGCCGGTATGGCGCCGCTCTTCGCTTGCGCGGGATTGTTTCTCGGCCTAACCGATTTGGCTCGCGCCGCCCTTTGGATCACCGCGGCCGGCGCGATTATTTCCCCGATCCTGCTCATCATGGATCTAGGGCGACCGCGGCTCTTTCTCAACATGCTGCGCGTCTTCAAATATCAATCGCCAATGTCGGTCGGCGCCTGGATTCTCGCGATGTTCGGCACGTTCGCAGTGCCGGCCTGCATCGCGTTTGAGCTGCATCTCCACCACGTCCTCAGCGGTTCGCTCGACACGTTTGTCGCCGTGGTTGCAGAGGTGCTGACGTTCGGAGCCGCCTATTGGGGCCTTGGGTTGGCGACCTACACGGGAGTCCTGATCGGCGCGACCGCCATCCCGGCGTGGTTCCTACATCACGTGCTGCTCCCGATTCATTTCGGCACCGCCGGTCTCGGCTGCGCCGCTGCGATTCTCGAGCTGCTCGGTTTTCAAATTCGCCCTCTCTTTTTCCTCGGAATGTTCGTCGCGACCATCGAGACGCTGCTCTGGCTCTGGCTCGAGTTCGACAAACACGGGCCGGCTGATCGCGCGCTCCATGCGGGCGGTTCCGGCTGGCTCATTCGCTCCGGCGAAATCCTTTCCGGTCCGCTCCCAATTATTTTTCGCCTAACGAATCTAGTTCCACTGGCCGCCGTTTCCTTCCTCCTCGGCGCGCTCTTGAGCCGCTTCGGCTGGATCGCTGCCGGCCGCGTCTCCGGCAAGGATCCCGAAGCGGTTTTTGCTTCCCAAGGTTAACCGATCCAATCTTCCGTCATGCCTAACGAGAAGGAAAAGCCGTCCGGGGAAAAAGCCGATTCGGAAGCGAAGGAGGTCGAGCAGCGTTCGTCTCCCGGCGGCCACATCGTTTACCGGGCGGTTAAGAAGGAAGGCGAAGATGAGCTCGAGCGCTCCAACGCGGCGCTCGCCTGGTCCGGACTTGCGGCGGGATTATCCATGGGTTTTTCGCTTTTGAGCGAAGGTCTCCTGCGCAGCCATCTGCCGGATACACCGTGGCGGCCGCTCGTGGCAAAATTCGGCTACTGCATCGGATTCCTCGTCGTCGTGCTCGGCCGGCAACAGCTTTTCACCGAGAACACGCTCACGGTTATTTTGCCGCTGCTGCGCAAGAAAGATCTGCGCACCTTTGGCAACGTCGTTAGGCTCTGGGCCATCGTGCTCGCCTCCAATCTGGTTGGCGCGCTCATCGTCGCCTGGGTGATGGGCAACACCAGCGTGGTCGCGCCGAACGTGCACCAGGCGATGAAGGAACTTGGGCTCGCAAGCATGAATCACGGCTTCGGCACGCTCCTCCTCCGCGGCATCTTCGCCGGCTGGCTCATCGCGCTCATGGTCTGGCTGCTGCCATTCGCGGAGACCGCCCGCGTCGCGGTCATCATCATCATCACCTACATCGTCGGGATCGGAGAATTCTCCCACAGCGTGGCCGGCTCGGTCGACGCGTTTTATCTCGTCATGACGGGCGTGAAAACCTTTGCCCAATACTTCGCCTACATCGGGCCGATCCTGCTCGGGAACATCATCGGCGGATCCTCCATCGTGGCGGCGATCGCGCACGCCGAATATATCAGCAGCGGCGCAGGCGAGGGCGCCTAACGAAGCCGGCGGTAATCTCCTTCCCGCGTCGTTAGGCCAAGTTTATCGCAACGTTCCAGCAGAGGGACGATCACACGGCGGGTGGTGCCGGTGGCCTGGCGCAGCTCGCTCACCGTCGCCGCCTTTTTTGCCCGCAACTGTTCTACGACCAAGGCCGTGAGCTGCGCGAAAGCATCCGCGGAAATGACCACTTCTTCGCCTAACGAGATGACTTCGCCGGTCTCGCAAAGAAAACGCAATGCCTCTGGCGCGCCCGCGCCCGTCGCCAATTCTTTGCGCGACGGCGGGTCCAGCGGTCGGGCGGTAAGAGAGGCCCGGATGCGATCGCCCGCGCCTCGCAACGTCGGCGGAAGCGACGGCCGATGCGACGCTCGATGGACTGCATTGCGCGTCTGGACAAAACCCTCTTTCGCCAAATCTCGCAGCAATGCTTCGAAAACATCCGCGTGCGCGAGACGCAAAGCCTCACGCAGCCGCGCAAGTTCCAGCCCAGCCTGCTCGGGGTGCGCGGCGTGCTCGGCGTCGACCCAGTTCGCCGCCTCTTCCAGAAGCGATCGCCACCACTTCCCATCCGCCGCGATCTTCTCGTCGAGAAAGATGCGGCCATCCGCCTGCAGCGTCTCGAGCCCACGGAAAATCACTTCCCGCTGGAAGGGCGATTTCGACAAGAGGTCACATCGCAGGGAGAAATGATCCCGCTGCAATTGTGTTTGCAAAAAAGTTAGGCAGTCGTTAGGCGCGCGCCGCCGCGCGTCGAGCAACGCGCGCTGCGGCAAAGAACGAAATTTTATTCCTTCGCCACAGGCATCGAGGACGACCCCCCCCGCCAGGGTCACTTGCTCGGAAGAATCGCGCACGATGAAGTGGTCGCCGAAAAAAGCCAAAACCGGAGTACGGAGGAGAAGGCGTGCGATTGCCTTGTCGTTAGGCAGAAGCTCCTTCCGGCCGCGCAATTGCACCCGCGCCGGGACCCGCGCGCTGCCGTGATGAATGTTCAAAATGGATCCCGATTTCAAGCGACGCGCGGAAGGGAGCAAACGTTTCGATCTTTCGAGAACGACGTCGAGCATCGAGGAAGGCTCGCCCGCATCGAGCGACACAATGACGGCGCCACGCGCGACCTCATCCGCGCTTAAATCGGCAAGGTTTAACGCCGTCCGTGTTCTTGGTTCGGCGATTTCCAGTGTTTGGTTGTGGCTCTGGATCATCCGGATGCGAGCGACCAGTTTTTGCGGCAGCACGCGCACGGTCGCCCCCCTCGTGAGTGGGCCGCCGCTGAGCGTGCCCGTTACAACCGTGCCGCTTCCGCGAACGGTGAAAACGCGATCGACAAAGAGCCGCGGCTTCTCCCCAGCACGATCGTGCGGAAGTTTTCCGAACTCAGCTGCGAGCGCTTCCCCCAAGAGCGCAATACCGGTCTCGTCGCGAATCGAGGTCTCGACGATTGGAGCGTCGGCGAACGGCGTCCCGCGCAGTTGCTGACGAATTTCCGCGCGGCGCTCCGCGGTCTGGCCGAGGTCAGCTTTCGTCAACGCGACTACGATGCGGGTCACACCGAGATAGCTCAAGATTTGGAGGTGCTCTTCGGTTTGCGGCATCCAACCGTCGTCCGCGGCGACGACGAGAAGCGCGAGATCGATCGAGCCCACGCCGGCGATCATGTTGCGGACGAAATCCTCGTGACCGGGAACATCAATCACGCCGATGGAAAAACCAGGAAGCGCGAGATGGGCAAAACCGAGATCGATTGTCATCCCGCGCGCTTTTTCCTCAGGCAGCCGGTCGGTGTCCGTGCCGGTAAGCGCTTTAATCAGCGCGGTCTTGCCGTGATCGACATGACCGGCCGTGGCGAGGATGAAATTGGCCGGCGTCACTGCAAGTTCGTTAGGGCCGCGGCAATCAACTCATCCTGCGCAGGAAAGACGGTCCGCAGATCGAGTCGGAATCTGCCGCGGGCTATGTACCCGACGACGGCAGGAGAGGTCCGGCGGAGGTGTTCTGCCAATTCGTTAGGCGAAAGGGATTTTGCAGCAATCTCCAGTGCGACTGAAGGAATGGACGATCGCGGCAGCGCGCCGCCTCCGATCTCTGCTTTGCTTGGCACGACGCGCAGTTCCAGCGGCAACTTTTGCATTTGCATAACGAGAGCGTTCGCGCGCGCCTGCAGCTCCTCAGTGGATGTCCGGAGGAGCGCGAGCACGGGGATCTCCTCCCAATCCTTGCGCAAATGCGCATCGGCCGTCCCTTCGAGCGCGGCGAAGACGAGCTTGTCGCAGCGGAGCGCGCGGAAGAGCGGCTCGCGTTTGAGCGCGGAGATCAGGCGCGCTTTGCCCGCAATGAGCCCCGCTTGCGGGCCGCCGAACAATTTGTCGCCGCTGAAACAAACCAGATCCGCACCGCCCTTCAGCGTCCCGCCCGGAGTCGGTTCGTGCTCGGCCAGACCGAATTTTTCCGTCGCCACGAGCGCGCCGCTGCCGAGGTCGGCCACGAAGGGAAGGCGGCGACTCCGCGCCAGCTTTGCGATTTCCTCGTTAGGCGGAGAATCGGCGAACCCGCTCATAAAAAAATTGCTCTGATGGACGCGGAGGATGAAACCGGTCTCGCTCCCGATCGCGCCCGCGTAATCGCTGAGCGTCGTTTTGTTTGTCGCGCCGACCTCGCGCAGACGCGCCCCGCTGGCCTCGATGATCTCGCCGATGCGAAAGCCACCGCCGATTTGCACGAGCTCGCCGCGCGAAATGATCACTTCCGGTTTCTTCTTCGTGAAGTGCCTAACGATCAAGACAAGCGCGGCGGCGCAGTTGTTGACCGCGGTGGCGGCTTCGCTCTGGCAAAGAAGCGAGAGCGCCTCTTCGAGATAAGCAGCGCGCTGGCCGCGCTCCCCCGTTTTCAGGTCATATTCGAGGGTGTTGTAGCCGCACGCGATCGCGGCCACGGCTCGGACCGCCGCGGGACCCAATGGCGCGCGGCCGAGGTTAGTGTGAACGATGATGCCGGTGCCGTTGATCACCGGCTGAAGGCGGCTCCGCTCCCGTTGCGCAACTTTCCCGGCGATCTGCCTGACGATTTCTTCAAAGGACGGGGCGACCTCAGCGGCGCGGTGGCGGGCCAATTCGCGCCTAACGAGATCGACCACCAACGGACGAGGAAGCGACGTCTCGCCCAGAGCCTGCCGCACTTTTTCCACCGCCGGAAGGGATCGCATCAGAGAAGACGAATCAACCGCGCGCTCCGGCGCGTGATTTTGCCGATGACGACAGCATCCGATTTCAAGAGCCGTGAAACCTCTGGTAAATGCCGCGGCGCTACGCAGAGAAGCATTCCGCCGCTGGTTTGCGCGTCGGCCAGGAGGAGCTTCTGGACCCTGCCGGTGCGATTCCATTCCACCAGGGCCGTGGCAGTTTTGAGGTTTTGCACCGTGCCACCGGGAACGCAATCCGCCTCGATAAGATGGAAAACTTCCGCGCTAATGGCGGGAACGTCGCCGACGGAAAGGGCGGCGCTGACTTCGCTCGCGCGACACATTGAAGCGAGGTGACCGAGCAGGCCGAAGCCAGTGACGTCGGTGGCCGCGCGGACGAGGCCGCGTTCGGCCAAATCGGCGCCCGCGGAATTAACGCGCGACATGAGGCTGACCGTTTCCCGGGCGAGCGAGCGACTCGTTAGGCCACGCTTGATCCCGGTAGTGACAATGCCGGTGCCGAGCGGTTTCGTGAGAACGAGAAGATCGCCGATTCGGGCTCTCGCATTGGTCAGCATTTTTTTGGGCGATACGAGGCCAGTGACGGCGAGGCCGTAAATCGGCTCCGGATTGCGGATGGTGTGGCCGCCGATGATGGCGCAACCGGCTTCGCGCGCTTTCTCCGCGCCGCCGCGCAGAATGGCGGCGATTGTTTTTGACGAAACCAAATCGTTAGGCAGGCCCAGGATATTTAGGGCGGTGAGCGGGCGACCGCCCATCGCGAAAACATCGGAGAGCGCGTTGGCCGCCGCGATTTGACCGTAGGCAAAAGGGTTGTCTACGATCGGGGTGAAGAAGTCGACCGTTTGCACGAGAGCGCGATCGGCGTCGAGACGGAAAACGCCGGCGTCGTCCGCCGTGGCGGAACCGACGAGAACGTTGCGATTTGGATACTGAGGGAGCTGACGCAAAACTTGCGTCAGGGCCTGTTGGCTCAACTTGGAAGCTCAGCCGGCACAGGTGGAGAGCGAGGTCAGTTTACGGATTTGTTCGCGCGACATTCGGAATCACCTCCTTTCGAGAACGAGGAAGAGGAAGGGCGGAGAGGATAGGAATCGAACCTACCTCGGCCGGTGAAGGCCGACGGCGATTTTGAAGATCGCGAGGGCCACCAGGCACCCTTCACTCTCCGGAAAAAAGAAACGGTCCAACCTGCAACCGCGCGACGTGCTCGATTATTTGAGCTTTTTGAGCTGCCTAACGAGCCCGTCGAAGTCCGGCCATTCGCCGCTGGCGAGTTTGGAATGGAGCGTTTTGTCATTGGCGCTGACTTCGAAGGCGCCGCCGCTGGATGGGACCAGGGTGAGCGACGCGATGCGATCCCCGAGCTCGAGAATCTTAGCCGTCAAACTGACGGCCTTCGGCGCGTAGTTTCAAACCGCGCAGTATTCGATCCGGATTTCGGTTTTCATCGCACGCTCCTTTCCTGCAAGGCAGGTTAACGGAGAGCGGAATGGGGTCAAGAAGAGACGCTTCGCGCCTGCGAAGCGATGCTGAATGCGCCGGCCTCTCCTGCCTAACGATATCGCAGCTCGTCGCGAGCGATCAGCGCAGCCGTATTCGGTGCTTTTCAGACGAAACAAAAAGCTCAAAATTTGTTTGACAAGGCCAAATAGATTTTGTGTCATCGCCTCGCCATGAGTTCCCACCGCGTTTCTCAACTTCGTTCCTTCCAGTCGACGACCGTCGGTCACATATCTCAAGTGATGGTGAGGTTATGTCTAGGCAACGATTAGTTAGGAACCGCATCGCCATGAACGATACGACAACAAAACCCACCGCCCGCAGGATTGGGCGCTTCAAACGCTCCGCTTTCGTCGCGGCATTTCTCGAATTGTTGAGTCTGGGGCTGACTGCCCAAGGCGTCAAAGCAGGTAGCGCAACCTGGAACTTCCATCCGACAAATAGCGACTGGAATACCGCCGCCAATTGGACGCCAGCAACTGTGCCCAATGATCCGGCCGACGTCGCGACGTTCGAGAGCTCGGATACAACCAATGTTTCTATCTCAGGCATCACAACGGTCGATGGCATCGTCTTCAATCCCGACGCTAGTGCCTTTACCATCGCTACTGCTCCGAGCGGGAACCTTACACTTAGCGGCGCCGGCATCGCGAATAACTCCGGGATCGCGCAGAACTTTGTTGTAGGAGTGGGGGACGGATTAATAGAGTTCCTCAACCGTGCCACGGCCGGGAGCGGGACGACCTTTTCCAACAGCGGGTTCATCGATTTCTTTGACAGCTCGAATGCGGATGAAGGGAGCTTCAGCAACAACGGCGCAACAAGCACCAGCACTGCGCACGGTGTGACGTTTTTCTTTGACAGCTCGACGGCGGGCGACGGCACTTTCATTAATAACAGTGCAACTGGCAGCGGGATCATAGGCGGCAGCACGGCCTTCGCTGGACGATCGAGCGCAGCCAATGGCACGTTCATCAACTACGGGGGCGGGCACACCGATTTTAACGACGGGTCATTGGCTGATAACTCGACCTTAATCACCCACGGCGGTTCCATTCAATTTTCTTCCAAATCGAGCGGCGGCTCGGCACAGGTAGAGCTTTTCGGCTTTGGACAGCTAGACATCACGGACCACCTTTCTCCAGGTTTGACGATTGGCTCGTTAGAAGGAGATAGTTTCGTTTTTTTGGGAAGTAACAATCTCACTATAGGAAGCAACTCATTGAACACCGAATTCTCCGGGTTAATTCAGGACGGGACCATTAGTGGCGGTTCCGGGGCGGCGCTGATCAAGATTGGTACCGGCAGGTTTACGTTGAGCAGTGCGAACACCTACACGGAGGGCACTACGATCAGTGACGGGGCGTTGGTGGTCAGCAACACGACTGGTTCTGCCACTGGCAGCGGAGCGGTGAGGGTCAATGCCGGCACCCTGGGCGGCCGCGGCATCGTCGCGGGGGCGGTGACGATCGGCAGCGGCAGCGGCACGGGAGCTTTTCTTGCGCCAAGGATCGGCGCGAGCACGCTAACTGGCCTCACCATCCAGAGCACACTTACCTTCGAAGCGGACGGCACCTACACTTACAGGCTGAACACCAGAAAAGCGAGGGCCTACTACGTCATTGCCAATGGCGTAACCATCGACAGCGGCGCGCAGTTTAACTTCACCGCGGTCGCGAACAAAAAACTGACCGCCGGCAAGGTCTTCACCGTAATCAGTAACACCTCCGCTACGCCAATCTCCGGTACCTTCGCTAACTTAGCCGACGATTCTACTTTCGCTGCCGGGCGGAACAAGTTCCAAGTGAACTACGAAGGCGGCGATGGGAATGATTTGACGCTCACCGTTTTGCAATAACCCCGGTGTCGTCGCGTAATCCGGGCTGACGACACAGCCTGGCTTGCCCACTTTCGTTAGGCAGCGGCGGCGTTGGCCGCGCGCTTGCGCGAATTGGCGTCGAGAATCCGCTTGCGCAGTCGGAGCGATTTCGGAGTGATTTCGACGTACTCGTCGGCGCTGATGTACTCGATCGCGCGCTCCAGACTCATCTTGAGCGGCGCGTCGAGCTGGATGCCCTTGCCGTCGCCTTGGCTGCGCATGTTGGTGAGGTGCTTCGCCTTGCAGGGATTGACCGGGAGGTCATCCGGGCGGGCATTTTCGCCCACAATCATGCCCGCATAAATTTCCTCTTGGGGACCGACGAATAATGTTCCGCGCGCTTGAATGTTGTTGAGGGCGTAGGCGGTGCTGATGCCCGGCTCCATCGAGACGAGAACGCCGCGGTTGCGCCCTTCCATTTCGCCTTTGTAGGGCGAGTACTCGCGAAAGAGGTGGCTCATGATGCCTTCGCCGCGAGTCAGGTTGACGAGATCGGTCTCGAAGCCGATGAGGCCGCGGGTGGGGACGATGGCTTCGACGGAGACGCGTGTGGCGTGATGATCCATTCCGACGATCTCGCCTTTGCGGCCGGCGAGCGACTGCAGGACATCGCCCAAGTTTTCGTTAGGCACCTCCACGTAAAGAGTCTCGAGAGGCTCGAGGAGGGCGCCGCTTTCGTCGCGTTGAAAGATAACTTCCGGGCGCGAGACCATCACTTCGTAGCCTTCGCGGCGCATTTGCTCGACGAGGATCGCGATCTGCATTTCGCCGCGCGCGTTGATTTCGAAAGCGCCGGCGGCTTCGGTGTCATTGACCTGGAGCGAGACATTGCCGCGGGTCTCGCGGATGAGGCGCTCGCGCACGTGACGCGCGGTGACGAACTTGCCGTCACGACCGGCGAAGGGCGAATCGTTCACCAAAATCCGCATGCGGATGGTCGGCGGGTCGATGTCGACGAACTGAAGCGGGACGCGCTCTTCGCGATCGGTGAGGGTTTCGCCGATGTAAACTTCTTCGAAGCCGGTGAGGCCGACGATGTCGCCGGCGCTGGCGTGTTGCGTCTCGACCTGTTGCAGGCCGGCGTAGGTATAAAGGGCAGTGACGTTGCCGCGTTCGCGGCGCCCGTCGCGATGGATGGAGACGATGGAGTCGCCGACCGCGACGCGACCGCTGACGATGCGCCCGAGAGCAATGCGTCCCAGATAATCGCTGTAGTGCAGATTGGAGACGAGCATTTGAAAATACGGCTCGGCTGCGATCGTGGGCGGCGGGATGTATTGCACGATCGCTTCGAAAAGCGGCGTCATGTCTTCGCTATTCTCATGCACTTCGCGCATGGCGAAGCCGTTCTTGGCGCTGGCGTAAATGATCGGAAAATCGAGTTGCTCGTCGTTCGCCTTCAGCTCAACGAAGAGATCGAAGACCATGTCGAGAACCTTGTGCGGGCGCGCATTTTCGCGGTCGACTTTGTTGATGACGACGATCGGTTTCACTTTGTTCTCGAGCGCTTTTTTGAGGACGAAGCGCGTCTGCGCCTGCGGCCCGTCGTGGGCGTCAACGACGAGAAGGACTCCGTCGACCATTTTCATGATGCGCTCGACTTCGCCGCCGAAGTCGGCGTGGCCCGGGGTGTCGACGATGTTGATGCGGTAGCCGTTCCAATTAAATGCGGCGTTCTTGGCGCGAATGGTAATGCCTTTCTCGCGCTCGAGATCCATCGAGTCCATCATGCGCTCCTCGACTTTTTGATTGGAGCGGAAGGTGCCGGATTGACGGAGCAATTGATCGACGAGCGTCGTCTTGCCGTGATCGACATGGGCGATGATTGCGATGTTGCGTATTTTGTCCATGAGATGATTCCTCGAAATACAGGTGGGGGTCGCCTGACCGGGACAAACGAAGCGGTCGCCCGACGATTGAGGAGCGCGAATATGGATGCGAGCACCCGGCGCGTCAACCGAAGGGCTGTGAGAGGTGAGTCTTGGAAAGCAGAAACGGCAGGCCATTGCTGGCCTGCCGTTTCGCTAGTTGTTCCTACGCGAATCGTTAGTGAAGCGGGGCTTTGACTGCGGCTTCGGCATTAAGGAATCCGTAACCATCCAGATTAGAGTAACCCGCCCCGGCACGGTTTTCGATGGTCCCGCTAAAGGTGCCACCGCCCGAGGTCGTGCCGCTAAAGGTCATGCCATGGCGCGCAATCGTGCCATCTGGCAGGAGCAGTTCTTTGCCGAAGAGATCGGCCTGTGTGAACGCCGTGGAGGTGGCGCCGCCATCTGGACCGGTTCCATTCGTCAGGGTGGAGTTGTGCTGCGGGCCGTGACCGACGGTGAAGCGCACCGTCTTCTCGCTCGTGAAGGTGTTATTCGCGAATGACAACGACATCGTCCAAAACTGACCCGCGATCGAAGGCAACGGAGCCTGGTTGCTGAAGGCTGCGCTGATATCAGTAGCGCTTACATCAGAGGTTCCCACCGTGAAAGGCTTCGTACTCGGTTCGAAGACGATGCCGGGGTAAATATTGCTGAAGTAAGTGTTGGTCAGATCGAGGCCATTGTTACCCCCGGTGGTGTTGCCGCCGGTTTGCGCGGTGCCCTCAGGATTGAAGACGAGACTGGTGAGTGCTCCTGGTCCTTTATACGAGACCGTAAGGTGGTTGACGTTGTTGACGCCGGAACTCGGGTTGAGCCCGAGGTCCGTGTTCGCTGTGAAAATTACCCTTCCGCCCTCCGAAGTGCGCGCTCTGCCCGAAGCAAAGTTCGGGTCGAGGTCGTGCTGGAAGGCACTGTTATGGAGCAGATCCATCATCTGCGTCGGGGTAACGCTACCGGTACCGCCATGGGCCTGAAGAACCAAGGCGGCAACGGCAGCGGCGTGCGGCGAGGCGGCACTGGTGCCGGAGAAGTTCGGGTCGATATCCAAGTCACTCGCGCTATCAAAGCCGAAGAAGGAGGTGTTGGCATTATCAGCCGCGGCAACACCAGGCTGCCGACGCACTTCCGGAGTCGGCAGGCGATTGCCCATCATGTCGAAGTAAACGGTAGCCGGGCCGGGCGAGGTGTAATATTCCGGGATGTTCGGTCGAAAGACGCTATACGCCGCGGTGCCGTTGCAACCATTAGCCATGGCGTGGCCTTTCGTGTTCGGTGAGTTGACCTTGAAGTACTCCGCTGGTCCGATACCGGAGAGACCGTTACCGCGGATGATCCAACGGATGTGCGTCGCCGGTTGCGGCGCGCTGGGTACGCTCGAGCGAGCGATGACATACTGCACCTGAGTCTCACCAGTCTTTGGCGCGGTCACACCGAATTCGAACGGGATGTTAGTCGCGTAGTTATTCGTCGTGAGCGAGCTATTCGAGAGATAGTTGCCTTCCAAGTCAAAGACGAGAAGGTTGAAATCGGTCGTGAGCTGCGGGTTGCTGCCGTTATAGATGTTCACTGTGAAGGCTCCGGTCGTTCCGCCAAAGTTCGTGACGATGATCATGTAAGGGCCGGTAATAGGGGGATAGAGATTGATTGTCTCGTCCGTGCCAGTGTCCTGCATGTTCACGATGATGTTACCGTTGGGATCTTTGATCGTGACAATCGCGTCAAAGGTGCTGCCCGAATCAGCCGTCACAGTAATAACGTAGTTCTGGCCCGCCGTCAGAGAGGGGGTCGTGAAGGTGAGCGGGGTATTGTTATAGACAGCGTGATTGGTATAGATCGGGTTTGGGTCAAAATCGAGCACCTGGTTATAGGGGTCATCCCACTGGAAGTTGGTCGCCGGCGGGACGGCAGGCACGTTAACCGTCTGGGCAATATCCTGATGGTCATGGGCCGGATTGAAATCGTGGAAGCCACCCTGGTAGAGATTAGACGGGACACCGGCGAGCTTGATGTTCGTGCCAGTCAGCGCACCGGGGCCATTCGGCACGTTCCGATAGTCGGAGTCGTAGTCATAGGTCCCGATGTCGTTACCCGCGGAGGAGAAATAGGCGACGCCGACGGCGGCAGCATCGTCCACTCCCTCGGCGATGATGCCGTCCTGGAAGAATGGCTCGTCGCCGTAGCCGATGTCGTCGCAGATCACGTCGGCCTTGAAACCTTGCTGAGTTCTCGGCGGATATTCAAAACCCGGAAGCGCCGCGAGGGCGCGAATGTTATTGGCGTAGGCAACTTCACCGGTCGCGCCGGTGGCGAAGCCAAGACGCGCCTTGGGCGCCATTTTGTAGCCGATCTGGACCATTCCCCGACCTTCATCGGTGGCGGTGATATCCTGCAAGACAACTACCGGCTGAGGGTTGAGAGGGTTGCCGCCTGCGCCGGGCAAGTCGAAATTCGCCACGTCGGTCGCGGAGTTGCCGTAACTGTCGGAGAGGAAGCCGATGCTAATCCCCGAGCCTTCATAATCCGCGTCCGCGGATGGATTATAGAACTTGTTGATCTGATCGACGCGATGTTGATAGACACCCTGATCGAAGGCCGTCCCGAGCAACGGCAAGGTGGTGCCCGGTTGAATGCCGCCACCTGTGCGCGCCGGGCGGTTCAGCTCGGGCCGGAGCCCCAGGCTGACGGAGCGCACTTCGCGCATGTTGCCGAGAGCCGGCACGTCATCGAGGGAAATGAACCCTTCGACCACACCGACGCCATGATATTTTTTATTCAGCGCCGTGAGTTTGAAGGACGAGAAACGCTGCTGCAGCATCGAGACGAGCTTCTCCGCGTTCACACGGTTGTTGCTCGGATAGATGTCGACCAGGAACCGGCCGGTGCCAGCGTCTTGAATCGCGCGTTCCGCATAATCCGCGGCCCGCTGCGTGGCGTAGCCGTTGTAGAGCGCAGCGGTCGGTGCGCCTTTGCTGTTGGCCTGCGCCTTGAGAGCGAGGTTGCTCTCCACAAGTGCGTCAAGACCCCCGGCGAGGTTTTGCGGGACGGGCCTCGCCTGCAGTGAAGTGGCGGCCAGGCCGAGGCAAAGCGAAACAGAGGTGATGGCAAAGCGCCTCCACTGCCTGCTGGATGTAAATCGAGCTAACGTAGTTGTCATAGGGTGGGCTATTTGGTTTCTAGTTGAGTGTGATCCGACGCCGAGAGTTTTGGAGTAAACCGCGGTGAGTGCCGAGTATTACGAAATTGCAATGTCTTGGCAAGCTAAATCTTCTCGCCACTGAACCTTGAGGTGGGTTTGATATCCGAGGGATTTTGCTGGCTACTAGAAGACCCGCTTTCTAGGATTCGTCAAGGCAAGTATTCCAACCGTCAAGCGGGAATCGATTCGCGTCTGCCGCACGGCCTCCTTTCTCACCAGTCGCGACAGCTCGCGCGCGAGTCGGCGATTAGTGTGTGTGCTAGGGTCAGCCATGGATTTGTCCAATGAGGCACCGCGTCGGGCAGGAGCGGGCGGGCTCGCTCAGCGTCCTTGGTAACTTACGTGGGTGCCTGCGACCCAGGAGTGCCGAATATCTATGCCGCTGCCCCGACATCAATCCTCCGGGTTGCAGGTCAAGGTCATCGGTTCGCCAAGTGGTTGAGAAAGCACCCGGCAACAGACGGGAACAAATTCGCGTCCAAGCGGGAATTTTCGGTCGCAGCGAAAATATTCTTGACACTTGCGCATCCATCCTCAACTCTCGCTAGTGCGGCAAGGGAATCGCACCACTCCAATCGGTAGCAAAACCGGCCGTCACTAACGTTCAACAGAAGAACCACTGTTCAGGTAACTGTCACTTAAACGCGCGAAACCCAATCCTATGATCAAACAAGTTGAGCCCAAGCTCGTACAAAACCGGAAAACCCGGATCATCGCACTAACCGGTGCCTTATTCGCAGGGGTGCTTTCCAGCCCCCTTTCCGCCACGCCCATCCCGCAGAACCTCGGCAACGGTTTGCGGAGTCTTGTCCAAAAACAGACCTCTGCTGCAACGGTGTCCTCATTCCTCGACTATGAAAAATTGAAAATCACCGACGCGCAGGATCGTGTCCTGGTAGATATCATGCTGAGCGGAACGGTGCCGCTGACCACGATGCGGAGCCGCATCACAGCCTTGGGCAATAACAGGATCACGATCAGCAAGGCCAACTATCGGAAGGGAGTAATCGAAGCCTTCGTGTCGCTTGCACAGGCTCCCGGGATCGCCAAGATGAAAGGTGTCTCGGCGGTGCACCTGGTCCCGAAACCGGTCGCCGATATCGGCCTCGCAACGACGCAAGGGATAGAACAGCATCGGATCGATCAGCTGGACCCATCGATTAACGGGAAAGGCATTACAACCGGCGTTCTCTCGGATAGTTATAACAGCTCGGGCGGCCCCATTACCGCGCAGGATGACATTTCCACGGGCGACCTGCCTGGCCCGGGAAATCCTTTTGGTAACACTGCGCCTGTCCTCGTACTGGAGGACCTGACTGCCGGAACTGGAACCGACGAAGGCCGCGCGATGCTCCAGATCGTCCATGATATCGCGCCAAAATCAAAGCTGGGCTTCGCCACGGCCGATCTTGGAGAAGTCGATTTCGCCGATAACATCCTGTCACTGGCCGGGCTGCCGACCGGCTCCAAGTCGAGGCCACACTTTCAAGCGGATGTGATTATCGACGACATTATTTATCTCGACGAGCCAATGTTCCAAGATGGGATCGTAGCTCAAGCGGCCGATGAGGTCGCAGCCGCCGGCGTCTCTTACTTTTCGTCCGCCGGTAACAGGCCCGCGTCCCAGGGTTATGACTCTGACTTTCGTCTCGTGCCGCCCGGGCCTGGAGCCACCGATGGAACTAATATCGACCTAACGGGAGTGGATCCGAGCCTTTATGCAGGCGGTTTCCAGAATTTCTCAACCAATTCCGAAAAGCAGGATATCGCGCAAGACACTTCCGTTGTGACTGCGGGCACAATTGTTTTCCAGTGGAACGAGCCCTTTGATACCACGCCACCGACCATCGGTGCTCTGCTCCAGTCCGGATCGGGAACTTTGACTGAGGCAATGCCGACCGAAGACTTTCCTTTCCAGGGTACGGCCGGACAACGTATCGCGATCATCGCCGATGCGGCTCCTGGAAGTCCCAATCCATTGCCGGATGTCACTATTACGCTGATTGACCCGAACGGAAACCAGATCGCTTTTCAGGATGCGACGACCGATCCGGAAACCCTTGTGACATTCCTGCCAGTGACTGGCACCTACACGATTCGCATTGGCGGGTTCGAGGGAGCGACCGGCGATTTCGTCTATGAAGTCCACGAAGCCAGCGGCTCGCAACTAGTTCAGACCGATTATAACCTGCTCTTCTTCGACCCGGCTGGGCACTTCCTCTTTTCCGTCGCGGAAAATAATCTCGCGACCAACCGGCCGCTTGAATTAGCAACCATCACAGGCACCTTCGACCTCCAACTGGTCATTGCTCGCGCGAATACACCGGGCCCTGGGGCGGCCAATCACTTAAAGTATGTCTGGTTCAATGGCGGCTTGCCAAAAGAATACGTCTCGTATACGACGCCCGTAACTTTCGGACATAACAGTGCGAATGGTGCTAGCGGTGTGGCCGCCTACGCTTTCTACAAACCCTACGTGCCAGAGTCATTCACCTCTCCAGGACCGGCTACGATTTACTTCGACAAGGATAACAATCCTCTGCCGAAACCCGAAGTGCGTCGTAAGCCCGATATGGCCGCGATGGACGGAGCCAATACGACCTTCTTCGTCGCCGATGCCACGCAAGACAAAGACAAGTTACCTAACTTCTTCGGCACGAGCGCGGCCGCTCCGCACGCTGGCGGCATCGCAACTTTGATGTTGCAGGCCGCTGGAGGCCCGCATTCCCTTCTTCCGGAAGATCTGCGCCGAACAATGCAGAAATCTGCCTTTCGCCATGATTTGGATGGAAGCCGCGCAGTGGCTGTCGCCAATAATGGCGGGGAGCGGGTTTCCATAGTTGCCATCGGGGATGGAACTAATACGAGCTCGCAGGATCCGAATTTCTTCCAGGTGAGATATACCGGCGGAAGCAGCCTAACGTCTCTAACTCTCGACGTTTCAAACGCCGATACCACGGAAATCCCGCAGGGATTAGTATTCGACACGCGTGACATTACACTGGGAGGCTTCCCCTTTACCTTGGGCCGCCTCAAAGGTGTGGATGCGGGCGCGATCAACGCCACGTTTTCCGAGCCCGCGCCGCTTCCAGCTGTCGAAGGGCAATTTCAACAACTGACCCTGTCGATAGACTCCGGGGCAATCAGCAGTGGAGATGAGATTCACTTCGGGGTGGATCGCGATGAGGCTGATGCCTTCGGGCCCAACGGTGCTGTCGGCGGTAACAGTGCGGACTTACTGGGTGCGGAAGTTCGTATCCCGCAGGGGACCGTCGCCCCGGGGGGCGCGACCTTCAGCGCTTCCCTGGCGAATGGCACCGTGTTACGGGGCACCTTCACGAACACGCTCGGCAACGGCTATTCATTTTTGGATGGTTTCGGTTTCGTGAATGCTGAGGCGGCTATCAAGCTCTTGCAAAACCCGTAGGCGTTGCACAGTCTAACAAGAGCTAACACAGTTTGACGACCGGGCCGGCAAGAAATTGCCGGTCCGGTTTGTTCGGTAGGGAAAGTTTGCATCCACAAAGGTTGGAGGAATGCGTGACAACCGCGCGGGTGAAGCCGCCCGGTGAGTTGGTCCAGGCCAACGCCTTTGCCGCTGTTGTTGGCGCCGGCCGAGAAAATTTCCGCCTCCGACTTGCACCAGCGCGCATCCCCTCCGGCCTCACAAGACGAGATCAGCCATCCGGCGCGCGTCTTGATGAGATGTTGTACCGCCTGGCAACGCAGTTTTGACAAATACTCGCTTTAACTCCGACGCCTTCTCACGAGCTGAAAACGCCGACGCCCTCATCCGTGCCCAGGTGAAGAGCGCGCTCGATTCTCCGGCGCCGCCAGCGCGCCAGCTGCTTGGCGATGTGATCGAGCAGTGCCCGCAACTTTTCGCAAATCGTCAATAGCCTGCTTGTTTTCTCCCGCACCGATGATCGCCGGTTCGCCATCGCGCAGGACCCGGTCGACCTGGTCGCACTCGTTAGAGAACGCAAAGCCTTTCACAACGTAGGCGGCTAGCTGGGAAAACTGTGATTGCGGGTTCACTCATAACGAAGCGCGACCATTGGGTCGACTTTGGTGGCCCGGAAGGCCGGGATGATGCTGGCAAGGAAAGCGGCCGCGCCGAGGAGCCCGATGACGAATAGATAGGTCAGGAAATCGGTTGCGCCGACACCGTAAAGGAGCGCGCCTAACAAATGCGTGGCGCCGAACGCGGCCGGCAAACCAACCAGCATTCCAACGAGAACGAGCATCCCGCTTTGACGCAAAACCATCGCCAGGACGTCCGCGCGCTGGCCGCCGAGGGCGATGCGGATTCCGATCTCCTTTGTTCGTTGGGCGACGGAGTAGGAGATGACGCCGTAGAGCCCGATGGCCGCGAGGAGCGTCGCCAGACCGGCGAAAATCGAGAGCAGCAGCATCGTAAATTTCCGCCGCGATACAGAATGAGTCAGCACGTCCTGCATCGTGCGTGGATTGGCCAGCGGCACATTGCGATCGATGCTCCAGACTGCGCTTTGCACGGCCGGAATCAGGCTGAGCGGGTTCCCGATCGCGCTCCTTACCGCGACGAACATGGAGGGCCACTGCGTCTGAGTGAGTGGCGTGTAAATCTCCGGCCTCGCCTGCTTTTCCAGCGCGACGTGACGGACATTCCCGATGACGCCAATAACTTGCAGTTGCGCACTAGCCGGACCGAAGTTCGTCAGGTATTTCCCGATCGGATTTTGACCGGGGAAAGCATTCGCGGCCGCGGCCTGGTTGATAATTGCGACTGGGAGCGAAGTGCGGGTGTCGTGCTCCGTAAAATTGCGGCCTTGCAATAACGGGATGCCCATCGTGCGAAAATATTCCGGCGTGCTTACTCGGATATCCGCCTCGTAACTCTCGGTGTTGCCGAGAATGCCATAGGAACGCGAGCTGTTCCCTCCGGCGAGCGGCAAACGGCTGACGGCGCCGGCCGATTGTACACCTGGCACCGAGCTAAGGCGATCGACGACCTGCTGATAAAATGTCGCCTGGCGCACAGTGTCGGCGGACGATGGCAGGCCAACGTTGAAGACCAGGAGATGATCCGGATTAAATCCAGGATCAACCCCGGTGAGCCGGACGAAGCTTTTCATCATCAGACCGGCGCCCACGAGCAAGACTAACGACAGCGCGATCTCGACCGCGATGAGGGCGGAACGCGCCGGGCTTCGGCCTAACGAACTCCCGCGCTCGCCTTCGCGGAGCGAATCGTTGGGATTGGAGCGCGATGCGAAAAGTGCGGGCGCGAGACCGAACAGCGTCCCGGTGAGGACGGAAGCGAGGAGACTGAATCCGAGCACTTCGCCGTTCAGGTCGATGCCGCTGAACCCGCCAATCTCCGGCGGACTGAGCGAAAGCAGAACCGGCAACGCCCAGGTCGCGAGCAACACGCCGAGCGCTCCGCCGAGGAACGCGAGGAGCGCGCTCTCCGTCAGCAACTGTCGGATCAAGCGCAGCCGCGATGCGCCTAACGCCGTCCGAATGGCAATTTCTCGCGAGCGCCCGGCCGCGCGCGCGAGCAGCAAATTGGCCACATTTGCGCAGGCGATGAGGAGGACAAAAGAAACCGCGCCTACCAATACCAGCAGCATCGGCCGGAGTCCGCCGACCGCTTCCTCATGCATTGGGACGAGAACGACGCCGGTATCCTGATTCGCGTTTGGATATTGTTTTTCGAGGCGGAGGGCGATCGCGCTCATCTCGGCCTGCGCCCGCGCGAGCGTCACGCCCGGTTTCAAGCGCGCCCAGACGTCGAGATAATTGCGATCGCGGAATTCTCTCGGGTTATCGTTAGGCGCAAGCTGATGGGTCGGAACATCCCACGGCGATGGCACCCACATTTCCCCGTAATCGTCGGGCGAAAAAGTCGCCGGCATGACGCCGATGACATTGAACTTTTCGCCATCGAGAATCAGGTCGCGCCCGATAATTCCGCGGTCGGCTCCGTATCGGCGCGACCATAATGCGTAGCTCAAGACGACAACGTTCGAGTTGCCCGGCTTCGCATCCTCGGCGCCGAAAGTCCGCCCAAGGATTGGGTTCACTCCGAAAAGCGTGAAGAAACGCGACGACGCCATGGTTGTGCGGATGCGCTCCGGCTCCGCGCCGCCGGCCAGATTCGCCTGCCAGCCTCGGCCCGCGGCCATGGTGGAGAAGACTGTGTTCTGCCCGGCCCAATCGATGAAATTGGCGGGCGAACTGTCGTGGTTCGAAACGCCGGTGCTGCGGACCGTCTGCGAAACGGTGACGATGTCCTCTGAGTCGGGGTAAGGCAAGGGATGAAGCAAGACCGCATCGACCACGCTAAAAATGGCGGTGCTGGCGGCGATGCCTAAGCCAAGCGTAAGGACGGCGATTAGCGTGAAGCCGGGAGATTTGAGAAGAATGCGGAACGCGTAACGGAGATCATTCATAGATTGCTGATGGAAAGCCCGGCCTCGCCCTGCGGCTGCGTTACGGGTTGATTTTTGACTGCTGATTTTCAAAAGAGCCTAACGATCACTCATCTCGGGTCACGGGCAGAAGACTGCCGTCGTCCGGTTACTCATGACGAAGGGCGGCCATCGGGCTGATGCGGGTGGCGCGGCGCGCGGGCAGCCAGGTCGCGAGCAAAGCGGCCAGCGCCAAAACTGCGGGCGCGAGGGTGAACGCGAACGGGTCGAGCGGACTCACTTGGAACAAAATGCTGCTGACGATTTTGCCGGTCGCGATGGCGAGGAGAAATCCCAGGATGAGCCCGACCACAATCATCGTTAGGCCTTCACGCAAAATCATCCAGAGCACGGTCCCGCGCTGCGCGCCGAGGGCCATGCGGATACCGATCTCGCGCGTGCGGCGCGCGACCGAATACGCTTTCACACCGTAAATCCCGATCACCGCCAAGCCGAGCGCGAGCGCGCCGAAGATCGAGAACAACGCCGCTCCTGCCCGCACAATCCAAAGGTGCGGATTGGCATCCGTGTGCTTCGCGAAAGTCCTCAGCTCGAGAATGGGCAGCACCGGATCGACACCTCGCAAGGTCCGCCGCAGCAGCTCGGCGGCGGCGGGCTCGTTCCTCGCCGGCAATGAGGCGAACCGCACGAAAAAGAAAACATCGCTCTGGAATCCGCGCGCGAAGGGCAGGTAAAGCGTTCCGGGCGCCTGCTCGCCGAGCAGCCGGGTCTTTACCGCCCCGACGATGCCGACGATCTCGATCGACTGGCCGCGCCGGATCTCGCCGCTCCCGGCGTCGATTTTTTCCGGGGGCGCGTCGGTGCGGATCGGGAACTGGATGCTTTGTCCGAGCGCGTCCTCGTTAGGCCACAACTTCTTCGCGAGCACTTCGTCGATGATCGCGACCGCCGGTCCGCGGGGTTCCGTCGCCTCCGTCTGCGTGAAGGCGCGACCGCGCCGCAGCGGCAAACCGGCCGCGGCGAAATAATCCGCCCCGACGCTGTTCCAGAACGGACTGATGGCTTCGGCATTCGGATCGGGCGCGACGCCGGCGCGCTGCACCGTCCTCATCACGAAGCGATCCCCTAATGGCACCGTCGCCGAAACGCCCGCGTGTTCGACGCCCGGAAGCGAGGCCAATTTCTCCTCCAGTGTGCGGTAAAGTACCTGTGCCCGCTTTTGCTCGAAACCGCCCAGGCCCGCATCCACTTCCATGAGGAAGGTTTGGTCGGCCTGCAGTCCCGATTCGACCGCCGCCGCTTTCCCGGCGCCGCGAATGAAAAGCGCCGCTGCGGTCACGAGCGCGAGGGAGAAAGCGATTTGCACGACGACGAGCGGATTGCGCGGGAGAAATTTCCAACCCGGCCTAACGACATCCTCGCCGGCTTGTTCTTTCAAATCTCCAAGGACAGCCACGCGGGAGAGTTTGAGCGCCGGCCCGAGGGCGAAACAGAGCGTGCCGAGAATGCAGAAAAGCAGCGTCGCCCCGAGAATCGCCGGGTTCGGCCCGCTCAGCCAGACGATATCGTACGGCAGGATTTTGCCGAGGGAGGCGATGAGCAAATCGGAGGACCAGAGTCCGAGAAGGAGTCCGCCGAGGCCACCGAGGAGCGCGAGGACGAAGCCCTCGGTGAGGAGTTGCCTAACGAGTCGAAAGCGGCTCGCTCCGAGCGCGAGACGGGTCGCGATCTCTTTGCGCCGCGCGGTCCCGCGCGCGAGGAGCATGTTTGCCAGGTTCAGACAGGCCACGAGCAGGACCACGGCCGCCATCGCCGAGAGCAGGACTCCGATGGTCTTCTCTGGCCCGGGCTCCAAAGGATCACTGCTGGTGGAGAAGCGGTCGAGCGGCGCCGTCATCAACGTCTGATCTTTTTGTTCGACCGGAAACGCCTTTTCCAGATTCGCGGCGAGACCCTTGAGCGCGGGCGCTGCGGCCGCGGCTGTCACTCCGGGTTTGAGCCGGCCGATGAGCAAGAGTCGGTCGTTCCCGCGCGCAGCCAGTGACTCGTTAGACCCACCGCCGAGATCGTTCATGATTTCGTCATAAACGCCGAGCGGGAGCCAGGCGGACGGCGAAGGGATGCTCTGCGTCCCGGTGAATCCCTCCGGCATGATCCCGACGACGGTGAAGGCGCGACCGTTGATTAAGAGACTGCCACCGAGGAGCGACGGATCGCGCCCATGCTTCTGCCAATAGCTGTAGCTCACGATCGCGACCCGCTCGTCGCGACCCGCCTTCTCCTCTTCCGGGAGAAACGTGCGTCCGAAGGCGGGCCTCACGCCGAGGACCGCAAAATAGTTGGAGCTTACGATGTCCGCGAGGACGCGGCGGTTGATTCCCTTTTCGCCGAGCCCTACGAGAGTTCTGTCGTGCGCCAGGAGGCCGGAGAAGACGGTGTTCTGTTCCCGCACATCTCGGTAGGTCGGATAGGAGAAAGTACGAAAGCTTTTCGGATCCTTTTTGTCCTGGGAAAAGAGCTGCACGATCTCGTTAGGCCGCTCGTAGGCCGGCGGCTGGAATAACATCTGGTTCACGAGCGTGAAAATGGCGGTGTTCACGCCGATCCCGAGCGCGAGCACGGTGACGGCAGCAAAGGTAAAGCCGGGTGATTTCCAAAGTTGCCGGAAGGCGAATCTCAAATCGTGGATCATATGTTTTGGGTTTTGGTTATTCGGTTCGCAACGCGACGATCGGATCGACTTTGATGGCGCGCCGCGCCGGAACGACGCAGGCCGCGAGAGCGACGAGAAGGAGCAAAATTGCGAGCGCGGCGAATGCTAGGGGATCTGTCGGCGAAACGCCGTAAAGCAATCCCGCGAGAACGCGTGTGGCGATGAGCGCCACGCACACGCCCGCTACAATCCCCGCGAGCGACAACGTCATTCCCTGGCGCAGCACGAGCCGCATGACGTCACGCGCCTGCGCGCCGAGCGCGACGCGGATGCCGATTTCACGCGTCCGCTGCGTGACCAAAAAGGCAAGCGCGCCATAGAGACCGACGCCGGCGAGGAGGAGCGCCACGGCCGCGAAAATGGCGAGCAACAGAGTGTTGAAACGTTGTTCGGCGAGCGAGACGGCCATGACTTCGGACATTGGCCGGATGTTTGTCACCGGGATGAGTGGATCGACTTTCCAGACCATCGCTTTGCATTGCGCGATGAAGGCCGGCGCGGGTGTGCCAGCGGTTTTCACCACGATCTCGCTCCAGCGTTTCCATTCCTGGCCCGATTGCGCGTAGGACGTGTAGATCGTCGGCTCTTCCGCCGCCGCGAGGCTGAAGTGCCGCACGTTGCCGACGACACCGACGATCGTGATCCAATCCACGCCTTCGTCGCGCGCCCAACGAATGCGCGCGCCGAGCGGACTGGCGCTCGGGAAATACTTTCTCGCCATTGCTTCGTTGATCACGCCCACGGCTGGGACGCCGGCGCGGTCGTCGCGCGTCAGAGCGCGGCCCTGTAAAAGCGGAATTCCGAGAACCTTGAAGTAGTCGCCCGCGATGCTGCGGTTAAAGAGCTCGGGCTCTTCGCCGGGAGTGAGCGGCGGCCGGCCTTCGATGATGAAATTGTGATTAATCGCGTTCCCGCCAAGCGGCATCTCACTGATCATCGCCGCCTGCACGCCGGGCAGTGCATTCAGATTTTCGAGCACTTGCTCGCGGAATCGAGTCTGCGGTTCAACCGCTCGATAGCGCGCCTCCGGCAGCTCGACGCGCATCGTTAGGATGTGATCGACATTGAAACCAGGTGCGACACTCGTTAGGCGCCAAAAAGTCTTCCCGAGCAAACCCGCGCCGATGAGCAACACGAGCGCAAGAGCGAGTTCCGCGATGACAAGGAAACTGCGGAAAGTTGAACGCGTCGCCGTCACGCTGCGACTGCTCGAGCTGAGGACGTTGTTGATTTCCACCCGCGTCGCTTCCCACGCCGGCAGCACGCCAAAGACGACGCCGGTCACAAGCGCGAGCAGGAAGGTGAAGGCGAGCACCCATCCATCGAGGTGCACATTCTCGACCTGCGAAAGATCCTCGGGGCGCAAGGCGAGGAGCGCGTCGACTCCCCAACTGCCTAACAATAAACCGGCGGCTCCGCCGAGCAGCGCAAGTAATATGCTTTCGATCAGCACCTGGCCGATCAAGCTTCCGCGTCCCGCGCCGAGCGCAGCGCGCACGGTCAGCTCCTGGCGGCGCGTGGCGGTGCGCGCGAGGAGCAGGTTGGCGAAGTTCGCGCACGCGATCAGCAGCACCAGACCGACCGCGCCGAAGAGGACGAGAAGCGCGGGGCGAATATCTCCGACCATTCGTTCGTGGAGAGAAAGGAGCGTGCTCTGTCGATCTTTGTTTTCGTCCGGATTCGCGAGCGCGAGGCGTTGATCGATCACGCGCATTTCGGTCTGCGCTGCCGCGATCGTTAGGCCGGAACGCAATTTGGCGTACACCCGGAGCAGATGCGCGCCACGCGCCTTAGCAGCGAGCGGATAAAAGACATGGACCGAAGCAAAGGCGTCGAGGGTTCCGCGCGGCGAACGGAATTCCGCCGGCAGCACCCCGATGACGGTATAGCTCTGGCCCGCGAGCGTGATGTTGCGACTGAGCACTCCCGGGTCGCCCGCAAATTGGCGCTGCCAAATTTCATGGCTTAGCACCACATCGTGCGGACCGCCGAAGCGATCATCCTCCGCGGTGAGGGTGCGGCCGAGCGCGGCCCGGGTGCCGAGCACGCGAAAGAAATCGCCCGCGACCAGACCGACCTCGAGCTGGATCGGCTCAACTCCACCTGCATAATCCGCGGCTTGAACGCCGACCCCGCCGATACTCTCGAAGCTCTTGTTTTGCGCGGCGATGTCCGCCAGTTCCAGCGAAGACTGGTTCGATTTCAGTGTGACCAACCGCTCCGGATCTGGGTAGGGCAACGGACGGAGCAAGACGCCGTTGACGACGCTAAAGATGGCCGTGTTCGCGCCAATTCCGAGCGCGAGTGTGAGCACCGCGACGAGAGTGAAGCCTGGTGAATTGCGCAACCGGCGAAATGCGAAACGTAAATTGTTCATGAGATTTTCATTCTGTGCGGAGCGCTTCGATCGGGTTCACCAAGGTGGCGCGTCGCGCCGGAATCAGGCAGGCGAGGAGCGCGGCGAACGCGGGGGTAAAAGCTGTGGCGGTGAGGAGCAGGGGATTGTGCGCCGAGACTTCATACAGCTGCGAAGCGAGCAGAGTGCCGAGTGCGACCGCCGCACCAAGTCCGGCGACCAGCCCGATCACGACCGGCCCCATTCCTTGCCTAACGACCAGCCGCAATACGTCCGCCGTCTGCGCGCCCAGCGCCATGCGCACCCCGATCTCGCCCGTGCGTTGCTCGACGGTGTAAGCCACCGCGCCGTAAATTCCCACGGTCGCGAGCAGGAGCGCGACGCCGGCGAAAATGCCGAGCAGCCACATCATCAAACGCGCCTGGCCCAAGGCCTGTCGCATCACCGTGTCCATCATTTGCGGCTGCGCGATCGCCATCGTCGAGTCGAGCGTGTTAATCGCGGATTGCACCAGCCTGGTGATGGCTTCGAGCGATTGCGAACTGCGCACCGCGATCGTCATGAAGGGGAAATTTTCCTGACCCCACGGACGATAAAATTCCATGTCGTGCACGAGATTGAGCCGGTCGCCGCGCACGTCGCCGACGATGCCGATAATTTCGCAAGGCACGCCGCCGCTCGTGACCGCGAGGATTTTGCCGATCGGATTTTCCGCGCCGTAAAGTTTGCGCGCGCCGGATTTGCTGATCAGAACAACGTTGGCGCGGCCGTCGAGATCGCGCTGATCGAAATCACGGCCGCTCAAAATTGGAATGCCCCAGAAGCGCAGGTAGCCGGGCGCGACATCGTGTGAGGGCGCGGCCGCGCGTTGCGGCACCGGCGGCAACTCGCGATCGCCACGCGCGTAAAGGGTTAAGTTATTGCCGCCGATCAAAGGGAAATCGCCGCTCGCCGCCGCGCTTTCGAGACCGGGCGTGTTTCGTAATTTGTCGATGATCTGCTCTGCGAAGCGATGACGCGCGGCGATGTCCGGGTAGGAAGAGCTGGGATAATTCACAAAGCCGACCCAGGTGCGCTCCGCGCGAAAGCCTGTTTCCTGATGACTCAAGCGCACGAAACTCGCGATCAAGAGTGCGGCACCGGCGAGGAGCGTGACGGAGAGCGCGACTTGCGCGGCGACGAGCACGCGGCGGAAACGTTGTTGCCGCACGCTCCCGCTCGACCCGCGCCCGCCTTCCTTCAAGCCGTCGACCAAATCCGTGCGCGAACTTTGCAGCGCCGGATAAACGCCCATGAGCAAACCGGTGAGCAGCGACAAGGCGATGGTGAATCCCAGCACTGCCCAGGACATTCCGCTCGCTCGGTTGCCTTCAAGGGGCAGAAAATCCGCCGCTAGTTTCGGCACGAGCGGGACCAGCTCCGCGGCGAGGAGCGCGCCGAGAATTCCTGCGAGCACGCTGATGAGCACGCTCTCGTAAACGAACAAGCGCACCACGCTGGCGCGCGATGCGCCCAGCGCCATGCGGAGCGAAATTTCGCGCCGGCGTCCGCTGAATCGAACAAGAAGCAGGTTGGCGACGTTGCTGCACGCGATCAGTAAAACGAACGCGACCGCGGCCAGAAGCGTGGCGAAGGCGGGCCGAATTTCTTCCGTCACATCTTCCGGCAGCGTCATGCTGACGAGCGCGTACTTCGCGTCGATTTTATCCGCAAATTGACTGCGGTAATTTTGCTCGAGCGTCGCCAGCCCGGCGCGCGCCTGGCCTAACGATACACCCGGTTTCAAACGGCCAACCGCGCGCAGAAAACCGGTGCCGCGCATCATGCGCTCATAGGAAAATCCGGGAATGACAAACGGTTTCGTCGTCCAAATCTCGTTGCCGTTCGGCCCGACCCATTTCACCGGCATGTTCGGAATCACGCCCACGATCGTGTGCGGCACGCCGTCGAGAGTGACTGCCCGGCCCAGAACTTCGGGATCACCGCCGAGGCGCTTCTTCCAAAAACTTTCCGAAACGATGGCGACATCCGCGCCCTCTTCTTCCTGCGGCAAAAAATTGCGGCCGCGAATTGGACGCACGCCGAGGACATCGAAATAATTCGCCGTCACTCGAAAGACTGGAAGCGTGACCGCATCGCCGAGACCCGTCATGGTCGCGCCCGTGCCGTTCTCGCCGGCGAACCCGGAAAAGACCGCCTTCGCCTCGCGCAGCTGCAGAAAACGCGGCGCACCGATCGGAATCGGTCGCTCGTCGTCGCCGGATTTCGCCTGGACGTGAAGCAATCGCTGCGGCTCGCTGAAAGGCAGGCCGCGTAAAAACAAATCGTTGATCAGGGAAAATATCGCGGTGTTAAGGCCGATGCCGAGGGCAAGGGTCAGGACGGTGAGGGCGGTGAAGCCGGGGGATTTGCGGAGCTGGCGCAGGGCGAAGCGAAGGTCGGTCATAAGAATTGCTGATTTCTGATTGGTGATGGAAAGCCCGGCCTCGCCCCGCACATGCGGGGCTGCGTTACGGGCTGATTGGTGGTCATGCGGCACGGAGCGCCTGGACTGGATTGACACGCGACGCGCGACGCGCCGGCAGCCAGGAAGCAAACAAAGCGACGGCGGCGATGAGTCCCGCGATCACTACAAAAGTCGCCGGATCGGAAGCGCCAACCGCGAAAAGCAGACTCGTTAGGCTGCGGCTCAAGGCGAGCGCGACGAGAACGCCAATCCCAAGGCCGATCCCCGTTAGGCGCATGCCGTCGCCGACGATCATGCGCAGGATGTCGCGCTCCTCAGCGCCAAGGGCGAGGCGGACGCCGATCTCCGAGGTGCGCTGGTTGACCGCGAATGACATCACGCCGTAGATGCCGACCGCGGCCAGCACGAGAGCCAGGCCCGCGAAGAGCGCGAGGAGACGGGAGCTGAAACGCGCCTGTTCGAGCGATTTTTCTACCCATTGCTCCATCGTGCGCACGTCCGAGACCGGCTGATCTTTGTCGAGCGCGCGCACCTGCGCTTCGACTGCGCTGCGCAAGGAAAGCGGATCGACCTTCGTGCGCACGGTCAAGGTCATCGCGCCGTAGGCCAGTTGCGGAGGAGGCCAGTAGGCCGCCGGGCGCGCGGCCGTCACCAGATCGACAGATTTTGTGTCGCCCACGATCCCGATGATTTCGGTCGGCACATTCGGGTCGGCCATATCAATCGTCACTCGTTGGCCGAGCGCATCGCCTTTCGGAAAATTTTGACGCGCGAACGTTTCGTTGATGATGACGACGTTCGACTTCTCCTGCGTCTCGCGCGCGGCAAAGAGACGGCCGCGGACAAGCGGGATTTTCAGGGCCTGGAAGAAACCGTTATCGCAGACGGTGACGACCGTGTCCTTGTCCTGTCCCGGTGGTGGCGGCGGTTGCCCTTCGATCGTGAAGCTGGTCGCGGCGCCAAGTCCGGCCATCGGCAAGTAGCTCACCGCGCCGACGCTCTCGACCCCGGGCAAAGCAGCGACGCGCGCAGTCAAATCGCGAAAGAAATGGATCCGCGCGGCATCATCCGCGTACTTCGCCCGCGGCAATTGCATCCGCATCGTTAGGACATTGCTCGCATCGAATCCCGGATCGACCCGGCGCATCGTGGCGAAACTGCGCAACATCAACCCGGCGCCGACGAGCAGGACCATCGCGAGCGCGATCTCGGCGACGACAAAAGAGTGGCGCAAATGGCGATGCCTCAAGCCAGCACCGATCTGCCGCCCGCCTTCGACGAGTGATTGCTGGGCATTCCCTCGCGAGCCTTCCAAAGCCGAGGCGAGGCCGCAGCCGAGTGCGGTAAGAATTGAAATCGTCGCGGTAAAGGCCAGCACGGGATAACTCAACTTCAACGGACCAGACGCGATCAGATCGACCGGGCTGAGCGCCTGGAGAAACTCCACGCCCCATTGCGCAATCAGGAGACTGGCGAAGCCGCCGATGATTGCGAGAACCACACTTTCCAGAAGGAGTTGCCGGATGATCTGCCCGCGTGTGGCGCCGAGCGCAATGCGGATGGCGAGCTCATG
The DNA here is from genome assembly GCA_013815325.1 of Chthoniobacterales bacterium. Classification (GTDB taxonomy): domain Bacteria; phylum Verrucomicrobiota; class Verrucomicrobiia; order Chthoniobacterales; family UBA10450; genus Palsa-1392. The sequence goes on along the minus strand of JACDGM010000004.1, from coordinate 22,628 downwards.
CTGCCGCGCGGCGCCGCGAGCGAGGAGGAGATTGGCGACATTCGCGCAAGCGATCAGGAGGACGAAGGCGACCGCGGCGGATAAAACGAACAGCGGGCGCCTAACGTCGTGCGCTAACTCTTCGCGCAGCGGGATGACCTTCGTTGTCCAGCCGGTATCGAATGCGGGCAACTCCGAAGCAAGGCTCGCGGAGATCGCCTTCATCTCGGCGCGCGCGGCTTCGACGCGCACACCCGGCTTCAAACGTCCGATGACAGAAAGGACGCGGCCGCGCGGCTCGCGCTCGGCAGCTCCTATCGGTAGCGTACGCCAGAGATCGGCCGGCTTGCCTACCAATGAGCCGGTTTTTAGAAACAGACGGACGCCAGCCGGCATCACCCCGACAACCGTCTGCGGTTTGCTGTTTAACTGAATCGCGCGGCCGATGATTCCCGGGTCCGATCCGAACCGGCGCTGCCATAATTCCTCACTCAAGATCACAGCGGACGAGTTCGGGTCCGCACTTTCCTCCGCGGTGAAGGTGCGTCCTAACATCGGCCCAATGCCGAGCACCGAGAAGAAGGGCGCAGTCACATTTTGGGCGACGACCTCCTCGGGGTTCTCCGTGCCGGAAAGGTTTACTCGCGTTTCCGCGAACGCCGCCAACGCGTCGAACGAGGTCACACGTTCCTGCCAGCGAAGGAAATTCGCCGGCGCGACGACATTGGAACGCCCCGGGGTTTGTGCGTTCGTCTCCCAGATGGCGACAATGCGATTCGCGTCGCGATACGGCAGCGGCTCGAGAAAGACGGCGTGGACGATGGTGAAAATCGCGGTGTTCGCGCCGATGCCGAGAGCGAGGGTGAGGACGGCGATGAAGGTGAAGCCGGGAGACTTCAGAAGTTGGCGAAAGGCGAAGCGAAGGTCGGTCATGGGATTTGTGATTGTTAATTTCTGATCTCTGATTGTTCTTGCCTAACGACTACTCGGCACGAAGCGCTTCGGTTGGGTTGACGCGGCTGGCCCGGCGCGCGGGCAGCCAGCAGGCGACGATCGCGGTGAACGCGAGGAGCAAAGCGGCCGCGAGATAACTCGTTAGGTCATTTGCGCGCACGCCGTAGAGCGAAGCGCGCAAGATGCGCGCGCAGAGCGCGGCGCCGAGAAAGCCGGCGACGATGCCGAGTCCGACGGCGCCCATTCCGTGGCTGAGCACGAGGCGCAGGATCGCGGCGCGAGTCGCGCCCAGCGCCATGCGAATCCCGATTTCGCGCGTCCGTTGAGTGACGCCAAATGCCACCACACCGTACAACCCCGAGGCAGCGAGAAGGAGAGCGAGGCCGGAGAAAAATCCGAGAAGCCAGGCGCGAAGACGCGGTTGCCAAAGCGAATCAACCACTTCGTTTTCGAGTGCGACGGCGTTGAAGACGCCAACCTCGGGCGCGACTGAAGCGATCTCCCGGCGCACGGCGGGCAGGAGGCTGAGCGGATTTTTTTCAGAACCCGGCCGCAGCCTAACGAGGTAATGCATCTGCTTCCACGCCAGTTGCAGAACCGGGTTGTAGATATCCTCACCGGGCTGGGCATCAAGCGCCTGGTGGCGGATGTTGCCCGTCACCCCGATGACCGTCATCCACTCTTCCTTCTCTTCATTCGCAAACGTGCCGAAACGAAGTCTCCTCCCGATCGCGTCCTCGTTAGGCCAGAGACGCGCGGCCAGTGTCGCGCTGACGATGCAAACTGCCGGCGCGCCGAGATGGTCGCGCGCGTCGAAGACCCGGCCGCGCAGCAGCGGGATGCGCAGCACCCGAAAATAATCCGCGCTCACGGTTTGAAAATTCGCCCGCGGATTGAGGCTCTGCTCGGAGGCCGATTGACCTTCCGCGGTGAACTCGGCGCGATTCCACGGCCGCTGCGGAACGAAGGGTGGACTGTTGTTGGCCGCCGCCGCTTCCACTGCGGGAAGCGTCGCGATGCGATCAAGAATCCGGGAGTAACGGTCCACCTTCGTTTGCGCAGATTCGGCGCTGATCCAGGTGGGGTTGATCTCCATCATGAGCACGCGCTGCGGATCGAAACCGGGATCGACCTCGCGCAGCGTCGTTAGGCTGCGCAGGACCAGACCCGCCCCGATCAAGAGCAGGAGTGAAAGCGCGACCTGCGCCGCAGTCAGCGCCTCGCGCGTACGGGCACCTGCCTTATCGCCACTGATCCGTCCGCCGCCCGTCTTCAGCGCATGCGCCGCATCCGCGCCCGTCGCTTTCCATGCCGGCAGCAACCCGGCGAGGAGAGCAGCCGCCGCCGAAATCACAACGGTCACGAGAAGGACCACGCCGTTGACATCGAACCGGATCCAAAACGGCAGTTCGATTGGAATCAGAAAACGGATCAGGTCCACGAGCCAGAAGGCAAGCCCGATTCCCATTAGGCCGCCGATGATCGCGAGGAGCGCGCTTTCGGCAAATAATTGGCGGGCAAGTTGGACGCGACTGGCCCCGAGAGCGGCGCGCACCGCCAACTCATGTTCGCGTGTGGTGGCGCGGCTGAGCAGGAGCTGGCTCACGTTCAAACAGCCGAGCAACAGAATGCCGCCGCAAGCTGCCAGGAGCAGGACTAACGAGGGGCGCACTTCCGCGGTCCACGGCGCGCGCAGCGGTACGACGGCGCTCGCCACCTCACGATTTGTCTCCGGATGTTCGCGCGCCAGCCGCGCGGCGATCAGGCGCATCTCCGCCTGCGCCTGCGCGAGCGTTGCCTCAGGTTTCAGGCGGGCGATCGCTTGATCCGCCCGCCAGGAACGACCGCCAATTTGCGCAAAAATTTTTTCCATCGGCATCCAGAGATCCGATTGCGAGGGGAAACGAAAACCGGGCGGCATGACTCCGACGATGGTGCGCGGATCGCCATCGAGACGGACGGTGCGGCCGATCACTCCAGGCTCGCCAGCGAATTCGCGTTGCCAGAGCCGATGACTAATGAGCACGACGCGCGGCGCATTCGCGGCGTCGTCTGCACTCGTTAGGCCGCGCCCGAGAACGGGATCGACGCCGAGCAGCGCGAAGAGATTCCAGGTCGTGAAAGTAGTCTTGAGCGTCTCGGTCGCGCCGCTGCCGGTCTCCAGGTTGCCGTTCCAGCGCAGATTGAAATAGGCGAGGTCAGCGAAACTTTTCGACTGCTCTCTCCAGTCCTGAAAATCGAGATAATTGACGCCGAGATCCGCGCCCGATTTGACCTGCCGCGACTGAATGGCGACCAACTGCTCCGGCTGCGCATAGGGAAGCGGGCGCAGGAGGAAAGCGTAAACGACGCCGAAGATGGCGGTCGTCGCGCCGATCCCGAGGGCCAGCGCGAGAATCGCAATCGCACTCAAGCCGGGGGACTTGAAGAGCATGCGAAAGGCGTAGCGCAGATTAGTCATGAGATTGCTGATCCGCCTGAGGCGGACTGATCGCCGATTGCTGATTTGTGTAGCGGCGGCCGTGTCGGCCGCAGAGCCAGGCGTGGTCGTGCACGTTGGCTCCGGACGTTTGCGGGCGACACCCCCGCCTCTACAACGATCCGTGTGGCGTCACGTTTACTCATAACGAAGCGCAATGATCGGATCGATTCGCGCGGCGCGGCGCGCGGGAAACCAACAGGCAAAGAGTGACACCGCGATCACCGTATTCTCTCCCTTGGGCGAATAGACCGTCATGGTAGGTTGAGAGACGTTGCTCACCTCAACCCATGGCTTGCCAGCAACCAGCGAGTCCTTCACAGTTTCGCCAACATGCAATTTGGCGTCCCTAGCGGAGGAGGTTTTCATCTCCTCCGGCCCTGCGACAGGCTGCGCATCAGGCGGTTCCTTTGGCCATATCGGCACTTGAGTGTGTCCCGGTGATGGCTGCCATAGAGGCGTCTCCGCGCTCAGACAACCACACGCAAATACAGCCAGGAAAAATGTTTGAATCAGTTTACACATATATTTGAACTTAATGACTAGTGAGCGCTAGGAATGCCTAACGAGAATAAGATCAGCTACCGCTGAGGGACCGAGCGTAAATCGAAATGGTAGGGTTTTAGTTTTCACCTGCCTCAGTCTTCCCGCAGGAGTTTGGATGGATCGACGGCAAGCGCTCGCAAGGCTGGAATGGCGGACGCCCCAATGCCCAGGAGCGCCATCGTTAGCACCGCGCCGACCACGACGACGGGATCCCGCGGATTCGCCTGATACACAATCTGCCCCAATAAGCGGCTGGCGAAGACGCCCGAGAGCAGCCCCACCAGCGAGCCAACCCCGAGCAGCACGATTGGCCTCCCAACCGCAGCGCTCATCACATGCTTCGTGCGCGCACCCAAGGCGACGCGGATGCCGATCTCCTTCATCCGGCGGCTCACGTTGTAGGCGGCCATGCCGAAGATGCCGGTCACCGCCAGCATCGCCGCCAGCAGGCCCATGACTCCGAGTCCGCTGGCCGCCGAGCGGGACGGGAACAGCGCACCGGCCATCGCATCGCGCCAGCTCTGCACCGCGATTGACTCATCGGGCGCGAATCCACTCAGGGTGCGTTCGAGCGCTGCCGCCATCTCGTTCTGCGCCCGCTGCGACCGGACGACGAAAGTCGTGTTCGCCTGCTCGTATTGCAAAAACGGCAGATAGAACGCCGGCGGCGGCGACTCGGCGATTTCGTTATACTTTGAGTCCTCCACGACGCCCACCACTTCCCTCAAGTGGCCGAACACAATGAAGCGTTGTCCAATCGCTGGCGCGTCGCCCCACATCTTTCGCGCGAAGGTTGCGTTTACGACTGCCACATAGGGCGTCCGGACGGTGTCATACCACGAGACATCGCGGCCACTCAGGAGCCGGGTGCCGGCAGCCTCGAAGTATGCGGGCGAAATCGTCAGCCCGTACGGCTCCAGCACAGCATGATTCAGCGTGAACTCTGTCGTCCCCGGAGGGAAAATCGGAATCCCGCGGAGGCCGCCGGTGAAGGGCACTTTGCTCACGGTCCCCGCCGCCGTCACACCAGGGATGCTCCGCACTGCCTCGAGCATCGCCTTCTTCTTCGTCTCAAGCGGCACGTCGCCTTCCTCGCTCACGGCCATTTCGGCGATCATTGCGTCCTGCGGCTGAAACCCCAGCGGCGCGTGCAGCACGCGCACCATCCCGCGCACCGCGACGAATGAGGCGGTGACCAGGAGCGTGCATATGGCAATTTGTGCGCCTAACAACAGATCCCGCAAGGACAGCCGACGTCGCGGCGTTGAATCCACCGGTCCGCTCTTCATCGCCTGCAACGGACTGCTCTGCCACACCTGCCGCGCCGGGATCAAGCCGAAGAGCAGCCCGCTTACGAGCGTCAAGATCAAAGCCGCCAGGTAGACACCTGTATCCACGCTGACTGCCACCTGGCCATAGGGCGGCGACTGCCACCGGTTCAGCGCACCCAGCAGCAGGCTCGCGGTCACCAGCCCCGCGGCTCCGCCGAGCATCGACACCACTATCGCCTCTGTTAACAGTTGCCGCACCAGCCGCCATCGGCTCGCGCCGAGGGCGACACGGAGCGCCAGTTCCCGATTGCGATCGGCCGCGCGCGCCGCAAACAGGCTCGCCAGATTGGCGCACGCTGCGACGAGCACGAGCAGAGTCAGCCCGGTCACACCATAAAGAAATCCGTGGATGACGTCACGGGCGTCCCCTTGGAGTCCCGGACGGACGAGCCGCAGCGGCACTCCGGTGTCTGTCGTCGGATACTCCTTTGCCAACTGCGCGGCGATTGCACTCAGATCTTCCGCAGCCCGCTCCGGCGTCACGCCCGGTTTGAGTCGACCAAGCACCGTCAAAGGTCTGCCCTTGCGATCCTGCAGGTACTTCGCGTCGAAGTCATTCACGACGGGTATCCAGTACTCCGGCCAGCCAAATCGCTCCGTGCCGTGGAACCGCGCCGGTGCGATGCCCACTACGGTGAAAGGATCTTTGCCGAGCCGCACGGCGGTCCCGACGACGCTGGGATCAGCGTTAAATGCGGTTCGCCAAAGACTATCGCTCAACACCAAGTAGGGCGCTGAGTTCGGGCCGCGATCGTCCGCCGACTGGATCAGTCGGCCTAGCTGCGGCTGCACGCCCAAGAACTCGAAATAGTTGCCCGTGACCGAATAGCCCGAGACACTCTTCACCGTGTTACCCCAGCGCAGTCTCCCCCCTGTAAATCCGTTATAGCCTGCCAGGCCGGTGAACGTGGTGTTTTGCTGCAGGTAGTCTTCGAATGCGGGATACGATGTAGTAAGTGCTTTGCCACTCGTCCATGGGTTGAGGCGAATTTGATATAGGTTGTGCGGCTCGCTCACATCGAGGGGGCGCAGCAGCACCGCATTCGCTACTCCAAAGACGACGACGTTTGCCCCAATGCCCAGCATCAGAGTGAGGGTGGCTACGACCGTGAACGCGGGAGACTTCCACAGCACGCGAAGCGCATAACGAATGTCCAGCAGCAGGTCGTTCATGAATGGGTGGCCTTCTCGGCGGGGTAGTCTTCCGGATTCGCCTCCACCGTTGCGACGATTTTTCTTGGCACTCCGTTCAAGCGGATTTCCCGGCCGAGGACGTTTGGATCGGAAGGGAGGCGCTGGCGCCAGTAGGCGTCGGTCAAGATGGCCACTCCGTTGTTTTCAACCGTCATCGTTTCCATCTCGTTGAAGCTGCGACCCATCACCGGGCTGACGCCAAGCGTCGCGAAAAAATCCGGCGAGACGCGCATGAGCTCTTCCTGTTGCGTCGCACCGCGTCGCCGACGACTTCGCTGTCGTAGCGAAAGATGGAAAGGCTCGAGAAAGCCGGGAGGTGGCCGCGCCGCTCGTAGTAATTGGTCAGCGACGAACCGTCATTCTCGACTCCGGCTTTCGGATAGGTGTTTTTGAAGATCGTCACCAACTGCTCGGCCCTCGGAAAAGGCAGCAGCCGGAGCAGAATGGAATCGATCACCGCGAAGATCGCGAGATTCGCTCCGAGGCAGATCGCGACCGTGGCCAGCGCGGTCAGTGTGAAACTGGGTGATTTCGCGAACTGGCGGAAAGCGTAACGGAAGTCAGTCATCGTAACTCAGGCTTCCAGCCTGACAGGTAGCGCAGGCATCTTGCCTGCAGGTTGGTGAATCGCGCCGGCTGGAAGCCCGCGCGACCGACAGCCAGGATGGCTGTGTTACTCATAACGAAGCGCGACGATCGGATCGACGCGCGTGGCGCGGCGGGCGGGAAACCAGCAGGCGAGCAGGGCGACCGCCGCGAGCGCGAAGATGGCTGTGCACAAAGCCGCCGGATCGAGACTTCCGACATTGTAAAGCAGACTCGTTAGGGCGCGGCCCGCGCCAAGGGCGCCTAACAACCCCAGGGCCAGCCCAATTCCAACGAGGAGCAGCCCGCGGCCAAGGGCCAGCCGGAAAACATCCCGCCGCGGCGCCCCAAGCGCGAGCCGGATGCCAAATTCCCGCGTCCGCTGCGTCACGCTCAACGCCATTACGCCGTAGAGGCCGACGCTCGCGAGGACGAGCGCGAGCGCGGCGAACGCGCCCAGCAACGTCATCGTTAGGCGACGCGTCGCCAGACTTTCCGAGATGTTCTTTTCCATCGCCGCGATGGAAGCGACCGGCTGATCCGGATCGATGCTCTGCACCGCCCTAACGACCGCGGGCGCGAGCGCACCGGGATCGCCACTGGCCACGCGCACGAGAAGATTATTTTCATCGTGCGTCGTCAATTGCGCGGCGCTGAAATACATCTGCGGCAGGTTAAGCCGGTCGAACTTTCCTCCCGGCACATCCGGGCGCACGTGCGGCACCACTCCCACGATCGTGAGCGGCGGCGGATTCTCATCGTTCGTCTGGTTGTCGTCGATGTGCTGACCGATTGGGTCTCGCCCGGGGAAATATCGGTTCGCGAGGACGTCGTCGATGACGACGGAGCGCGGCTGCTTCAGCCTCTCTTCCCGCCCAAAGCCGCGGCCGCGCAGCAGCGGCATTTTCAGCACCTTAAAATAATCCGGCGAGATCACGTTCACTTCCGCCGAGGGCTCCTGCCCGGGTTTGTTAGGCGGCGAGCCGGTGAGATGAAAGGAGCTGTCCCATTCCGTGTTATCGAAAGGCACATTCGAGCCGATCGCCGCCATGGCCGCGCCAGGCAGCGCGTTCACCCGCTCGATCAGTTGCGCGTTGAAATTGGCAATCTTCTCATTGGAATCGTAGCGCGCCTCGGGCAGCGCCAACGTCATCGTGAGGATGCCGTGCGGCTCGAAGCCGAGCCGCGCGTTCTCCGAATTCCAAAAGCTCCGTATCGTTAGGCCAGCCCCTGCCAGGAGGACGAGGGCGAGCGCCACCTGGGTCACGACGAGGATGCCGCGCGCGCGCTGCCGGTCGCCGCTGTCGCTCCCGCCGCGCGACCCCGCTTCATGCAACACGCCGCTCAGCGAGACCAGCCGCGAGATTCGCCAGGCCGGCCAGATGCCAACGAGAATTCCACAAAGCAAAGCGGTCGCGGTCGCAAAACCAAGTGTCAGGAAATCGAGCCGCGTCTCCTGGAAACGCGAGACGTTAGGCGGACTGAGCGCATGAATTGCATCGAGACTCCAGAGCGCGATGAGCAATCCGGCGAGCCCGCCGACCACGCCGAGGATCGCGCTTTCGATCAACATCAGGCGCATCAAACGCCAGCGGCTCGCCCCCATCGCCGCGCGCACCGCCAGTTCCTTGCCGCGGGCGAGGGCGCGCGCGAGCTGCAGGTTGGTGACGTTGGCGCAGGCGATAAGCAGAACGCAACCGACCGCGACGAGGAGGAGGTGCAGATTTTGCCGGTAATCGCCGATCACCGACTCGAGGAGTTCGATTGCGTTGATCGTGCGGCCGGTGTTCGAGGCGGGATAACGCCGGGTCAGCTCGTGCGCGATATTGTCGAGATCGGCCCGCGCCTGCTTCAGGGTGACGCCGGGCTTGAGCCGGCCGAAGGCCGAAAACCCCGGATGACTATCGCGCTGCAAAACATCGTGCTCCGAGCGCAAATCGCCTAACGGAAGATAAACCTGTGCCGCGCGCATCATTTGCATTTCGTTAGGCAGGACGCCCACGATCTCGCGCGGCACGGCATCGACCAGCAACTGCTGGCCGATCACTTTGGGCGAGCCGTCGAAGCGCTTTTTCCAGAGCGCTTCGTTGATGAGCGCGATCTTCGGGCCGTGCGGCACATCCTCCGCCTCCGTGAAATCGCGTCCGAGAAGCGGTTTCAGCCCGGTGATCCGGAGAAGATTCCAGCTCATGACTGCGCCCGCGATTCGTTCCGGCGGTGTTTCTTCGCCCCGGCTCGACAAGTTCATCGACTCGCGCCGGAAGAGCGCCAGATCAGTCAAGCTGCGCTGCGCCGCGCGCCAATCGAGGAAGTTTGGGTAACTGACCGCGCCGGTGTCGAAGAGCGGCATTTTTTCGCGCAAGAGCACGAGCTGCTCGGAATGCGGGTAGGGGAGCGGCCGCATGAAGACGGCATCGACGACACTGAAGATGGCGGTGTTGGCGCCGATCCCAAGAGCGAGCGCGACGATCGCGATGATACTGAATGCCGGTGCTTTCAGGAGCATGCGAAAGGCGTAGCGGAGGTCCGTTAGCATGGGTTCGTTAGTCGTTAGGCAAAATGGTGTAGCGGCGGCCGTGTCGGCCGCAAGAATGTCGGATGCACGGGCTCTTGCCGAGGCGTTACGGGCGACACGCCCGCCTCTACATCTGGTTTCTTCATTCCAAACTCATTCGCTGCGCAAGACGACGATGGGATTAACCCGGGCGGCACGGCGCGCCGGGAGCCAGCAAGCGAGGAGCGCGGCAAAGGCCAGAAGAACACTGACCGCCAGATAAATTACCGGATCGATCGCGTTCACTTCGAAGAGAAAGCTGCCGAGGACGCGCGAAAATAGGATCGCGCCGGCGATGCCGATCGTTAGGCCGAGGCTGAGCAGGCGAACGCCCTGGCCCAAAATGAGCCTGCGAATATCCGAACGCTGCGCGCCGACCGCGAGCCGAATGCCGATTTCGCGCAAGCGACGGAGCGCGCTGTAGGAGAGCACGCCATACAAGCCGACCATGGAAAGGAGCAAGGCCAGCCCCGAAAAAACGAGAAGCAGAAAGCTGATGAAACGCGAAGCGGCCCACGTTTCCTGCACCCGCTCGAGCATCGAGCGCACTTCGAAGACCGGTTGCGCGGGATCAACCGACGCGACGATTTCGCGGATCGATTTTTCGAGCGACCCGGGGGAGACTTTGGCCCGCACGAGCAGAACGTAATTGGTCCGCTCCACCTGCCGCTGCGGGAAATAAACCACCGGCAGGGTGTCGATGTCGTCAAAGGCGCGCGCTTTCATTCGACCGACCACCCCGACGATTTCCCACATCTGATTCTTGCCCGTGTCGCCGGGGTCCATCCGCAGCCTTTTGCCGATTGGGTTTTCTCCGTGGAAAATCTGGTCGGCGAGAAGCTGATCGATGATCGTGACGGGCGGAGACTTACCGGTGTCCCGCTCGTTAAACGCGCGGCCGTGCAGAAGCGAAGCGCGGATCGTCGAAAAATAATTTCCCGTTACGACTTCGGTATCGGCGGAAAGCGCGAGTTCCGGTGGCGGCTCGGGCGCGCCTTCGCGCAAGAAGCCCGTCTGCCAGCGGGATGTTAAGGGCGGACTCGAATCGAACGCGGCATCGGTCACACCTGGGAGCGCGCAAACTTTCTCGATCACCCGTTCGGAGAAGGTCGCGATTTTATCCGTCGAGGTATAAATCCGAAAGGGCAGATCGAGGCTGACCGTGAGCATTCCCCGCGGCTCGAAGCCGAGGGCGAGCGACTGCGCGCGCGCGAAGCTTTTCAAGACAAGGCCCGCCCCGATGAGGAGCACAAGGGTGAGCGCGATTTCACCGACGACCAGCCAATTGCGCGTCCGGCGCGTGCCTAACGAGTCAGAACTTCCCTGCGCGCCCGCCTTGAGCGCGAGCTGCAGATCGGGGTTCGCCGAGAGACGCGCGGGCCAGAGGCCGAAAAGAAAATTCGTCAGCAGCGCCAGGCCGACGGTGAACGCGAGCACGCGGCCGTCGAGTGTCACCTCTTGCAAACGCGGCACGCTCGCCGGACTCAGCGCAACGACCGCGTCGCGGCCCCAGAACGCAATCAGAAATCCACCGAGACCGCCGAGCAGGGCGATAATTGAACTTTCCACGAGCAGCTGGCGAATGATCTGGCCGCGACTCGCGCCGAGCGCTGCGCGCAAAGCAAACTCCCGCGCCCGCGCCGCGCCGCGTACCGCGAGAAGGTTGGCGAGATTCGCGCATGCGATGAGGAGGACGAGGCCGACCGCGCCGAGCAGGAGTCCGAGATTTTTTCGGTAGGGGCCAACCTGGTTTTCTAGCAGCGATTTGACCACCACGCTGATGCCTGCGTCATCTGAGTAATACCTTTTCTCGAGACCGGCGGCGATCGTCTTCATTTGCTCTTGCGCCTGCTCGACGCTGACGCCCGGTTTGAGCCGGCCCCACGCGAAAAGGCTGGGATGCATCGAGCGAGTCCACCCGTCAGGCACGCGACGCATCAACGGCAGCCAGACGTCCACGCCGCTGGGCGAAGTCATCTCCGGCGGCATTACGCCGAGCACTGTGTAAAACTGATCGTGCAGGTTGATCGACCGGCCGAGGACCGCGGGATCGCGGCCAAACGCACGCTGCCATAACGCGTCGCTGATCACCGCCAAACGCTGGCCGCCCGGCTTGTCTTCGTCTTCGGAAAAAACCCGCCCGATTTTCGGCTCGAGCCCGATGACCTTGAAAAACGCAGCCGTCACCACGAAACCGGAAATGCGCTCCGGTCCGCGATCCAGCAGACCGCTGAGATTGAACGATTCGCGGCGCCCGACGGCGAGCGACTGGAAAACAGTGCTCTCCGTTTTCCAATCGAGATAATTCGGCCACGAGACCGAGATCTCCGGCTGTTGCGGAGTCGCTTCCGAGAGTGTGACGATGCGATTTGCTTCCGGATAGGGAAGTGGCCGCAGGAGCACGGCGTTAATGACGCTGAAGATGGCGGTGTTCGCGCCAATCCCGAGCGCGAGGGTCAGCACGGCGACAAAGGTGAAGCCGGGAGATTTACGAAGTTGGCGCAGAGCCAGGCGAAGGTTGTTCATAGGAATGTTCTCATTCAGTGCGTAAGGCTGCGACTGGGTCTGCCTTCGTAGCACGCAATGCAGGCAACAACGCGGCCAGGAGGCCGATGCTGCCGAGCACGAAGACGACCCCGCCGAAAACCAATGGATCGTAGGCGGTGGTGTGGAAGAGAAGAGTTTGCATGAGACGCGCGACCGCGGCCGCGCCTAACAAACCAAGGACAAGACCGAGCGCGGTCAGCCTGATCCCTTGGCCGAGCACGAGGCGCAGGACGTCGCGGACTTGCGCGCCGAGTGCGTAACGAATGCCAAACTCGCGCGTGCGCTGCGCGACACTGTAAGCAATCAGGCCGTAGAGACCGATGCCGGCGAGCAGCAGTGCGAGCAGGGCGAAAAGGCTGAAGAGCGTGAGGTAGAGTTGCGGTTGGGTGAGACTTTGTTTCACCAAGGTTCGCACCGGCTCGACGTTTGAAATCGTCTGCTCGGGATTGAAGGCCCAAATCGCGCGTTGCACCGTCTGCGTAATCGCGTCCACCGGAAGCGGGGAGCGCACGAGCAGAGTGGCGAAAGGCCAGCCGCGCCGGTTCAAGGAAGCGTAAACCTGATAAGGAGTGGCGGCATTGAGGCCTTCGCGCGGCACATCGCCGACCACGCCGATTACTTCGAGCGGTTGCGGGTTCGGTTGCCGGGTACTGGGCGGAAGTACGAGACGCTTGCCGAGCGGATTTTTTTCTCGGGGGAAGAATTTCTTCGCTGCCGATTGGCTCAGCACCGCCACCTGCGGCGCTTTGACATCATCAATTTCGGCGAAAGTGCGCCCGGCCAGCAGCGGAATGTGCAGCGTGGAAAAGAATGAGGGACTGACCGAATCGTAAAAGGCCGGCGGCAATTTCACCGCCTCATCGGACGCACCGTAGATCGAGAAGGTGGCGGGAATCCCCCAAGTGAACGGCATCGTCTGCGTGAACGCGGCCGATTCCACTCCCGGTATCGTGCTCATCCGCTCGAGGAGCTGATGATAATAGTCGATCCGTTTGGGGCCGGTATCGTACTGAGTGGGCGCGAGCGTGATCACCATGCTGAGCGTGTTCTCGATCTGGATGCCGGGATTCACTCGTGTGATCGCGGCAAAACTTTTCCAAACGAGGCCGGCGCAGACAAGGAGCACGAGCGTGAGAGCGATCTGAGCGACGACAAGCGCGCCGCGCACCCGCACCGATTGCAGACCAGCGGAGCCGCCCTTGCCGCCATCGCGCAACGAATCGATTGCGTCGACCCTGGTCGCGTACCAGGCCGGGTAAAGACCGAAAGCGAGCCCGGTCAACAACGCGATCGCGCCGGTGACCAAAAGCACCGGCGTGTTCAATGTGATCTCGTCACTGCGCGGAATCCAATCGCGCGCCAGACCCGCCAGGAGCAAGTCCAAACCCCAGCTGCCGATCAGGACACCACCCGCGCCGCCAAGCGCGACGAGCACGAGCGACTCAATCAAATGCCCGCGCGCGACCGCCGCACGGCTCGCGCCGAGCGCGAGACGAATCGCCACTTCGCGCTGCCTGGTGGAAGCGCGCACGAATTGAAGGCCAGCCACGTTCGCGCAAGTGATGAGGAGCACGAGGAGCGCGGCGCCGACGACAAGGAGCAAACCTTCGCGATAGTTGCCGACGACTTCATCGTGCAGCGGAGACAAAGTGAAGTCCCAGCTTTTGTAGAATTTCGGGTCGTTCTGTGCGAGCCGGGCGGCGATCGTGTTGAGCTCCGCCTGGACCGTGGCGACGGGCAGGCCGGGCTTCACCCGTCCGATCACGCCCCAAAAACGCGAGTTCGCGACGAAGTTTTCGCCACCTTCGTTCGGAAGAACCCGCCACTCCGATGCGATGTTGAACGGATCTTTGAAAGTGCGCGGCATGACTCCTATGACCTCATGCGGCACGTCGTCGAGCGTGATGGTTTCGCCGACGAGTTCGCGCCGGCCGCCAAATTGCTTTTGCCACAGATCGTAACCGAGGATGACCGTCGGCTTGGCATTGGCCGCTGCGTCTTCTCGCATGAAAGTGCGGCCAATGAGTGCCTTCTCGCCCAGCACCCGGAAGTAATCTTGGGTGACCAGACTGCCGGTGAGTGAAGTCGGTTTCTCGACGCGCGTCAGGTTATCATAGTTGTAACGACTGGCCGCGATACTCTCGAAAGAGGTGACTTGTTTTTCGACATCGCGAAAGCCCGCCGGAGCAAATCCCTGCCCCTTCAGGTCCTCTTGCAGATTACGCGATTGCACCGTCATGATGCGGTCGGCATCCGCATAGGGAAGGGGCGAGAGCAAGACCGCGTATACGACGGTGAAGATGGCGGTGTTCGCCCCAATCCCGAGCGTGAGGGTAAGTACGGCGATGAAAGTAAAGCCGGGCGATTTGCGAAGCTGGCGTAGAGCGAAGCGGAGATCATTCATATACTCGTTAGGTTAAGGCGGTGTCGGGACCGGTTCAGCCAAGGCTGGTGTTGGCTCGAGATACATCCGCCCGTGGGGCGCATCGAAGGTGATGATGAACCGCCGCAAAAGCTCCATGCCGATGGCCGGACGCGGCCCGCCTGGCCCCCAGACGTGCCTAACGATATAAGGACCGATTTTGACGGAAGAGAAAACGCCTGAGTACGACTTGAAGTTTTCTCCCAATCCGCCGCCCAGATTGCTGCTGCGGACTTCGGCTGAGCGCTGCACGATCTCGTCGTTAACGGATGATTCCGAGCCGGTGTCGATCCGAAGCTTGTGCGTGACGGTTTGGCCGGCCGGAACCTCCAGAGCTGCTTCGAGGAAAAGCTTGTCGCCTTCGACGTGGAGAGGAATGGCCGGAGCGTCGCCTTCGTGACGATAGGATGCGGCATCGAAGAGGGTGAAGGTCGACTGCACCGGATCCATTCTGACCACGTAGGTCTTGAAGATCTCCGCTCCGACGAGTCCTCTCACGGCGGCGGGTAACGACGCCTTACTGAGATCGATCACCCAAGGCTCGGGCAGATCAACCTTCAAGCCGTTTAATGTCATCACGACCGGCTCGGAGTGAGACTTGGGCACGTCGCCCGTTCCGGTTCCAGTGGTGGGAGGAGCGCTCTCGATTTTCAACCCGAGCTCCTTCGCAAATTTCGGATCGAAGACGGTGTGGGATGCGCCCGAATCAACGAAAAAGAGGGCGGGCGTGGACTTATTGATGCTGACTTCCACCAGCATGAGCTGGCCATCGCGTTTAAAAGGAAAGACGCCGAGAGGCGCCGGCGCTCCACTCGTCGAGAGAGCTACCGTGAGCGTGAGGAGGGCGATAAAAGTGAAGCCGGGTGCCTTGCCCAGTCGGGGTGGTGCGAAGCGGAGGTCAGGGAGCATGGCCGTAATTCAGGCTTCCAGCCTGATAAGTAGCGCGGGCTTCCAGCCCGCAGCCTGGTTGAAATGCGCCGGCAAGATGCCCGCGCGACCGACAGCCAGGATGGCTATGTTACTCATAACGAAGCGCGACCATCGGATCGACCTGCATGGCGCGTCGCGCCGGAACAAAACTCGCAAGCAAGACCGCCCCGCCTAACAAGCAAAGGACGATCGCGTAGGTGAAGAAATCAGTCGCCCCCACTCCGAAAAGAAAACTGCCGAGCAGACGCGTCGCGCCTAACGACAAAAGAATTCCAGCTGTCATACCTGCGCCGGCCAGGAACAGACTTTGCCGGAGAATCATTCGCAGCATGTCGGAACGCTGCGCGCCGAGCGCCATGCGAATACCGATCTCGGTCGTTCGCTGCGACGTGATGTAGGACATGATTCCGTAAAGCCCGACCATCGCGAGGGCCAGCGCCGCGCCCGCGAATACGCCAAGCATGATCATGCTGAAGCGGCGGTTATCGAAGGACGCGGCCACAATCTGCCGCACGGTTTCAATCTTGATCGGCATTTGCGGATTCAAGGCGCGAGCTTCGCGCCGCATTGCACTCGTTAGGCTGAAGACATCGCTCTGCCCGCGGACGACGAAGGAAAATTCCGAGGTCGTCGCCGGACGTTGCAGGTAATTCAAATAAATCGTCGGTCGCGGTTCGCGATCCAGACCGTTGTCGCGCACGTCGCCCACGATACCGACCACCGTCAGCAAACGCAGATCGCTGTCCATGTTGCCGAATTGGATTTGTTTGCCGATCGCGTTCTCGTTAGGCCAGTAGCGTTTGGCCAGCGCTTGACTAACGAGGGCCACCTGCGGCGCATCCGGCCCGTCACGTTCCTCGAACAATCGACCGCGGAGCAGCGGAATGTCCATGACCTCGAAGTAGCCCGCGCTGACCGCGCGATAGTCGGCGTCGCGCAGGCGTTCACTCGGGGAAAGCGCATCGAATTGCCGCGCCAATTCCTGCTCTGTCCCGGCCGGCTTGCCCCCGTGTTCTTCGATGAAGGTGCCATTCGCGCCGTTGCCGCTCATCGGCAACGCGCTCGTCCCGCCCGCACTCGTCACTCCGGGCAATGATCGGAGCCGTTCCAGCAATCGATGATTGAACTGCGCCAGCGCGCGAAGCTCTCCCTCCGCATTTCCATGATTGGCAATTTCCGCGCGCGGGTCCGGCAGCAAGGTCGTCAACGCAACCACGCTGTCAGCGCGAAAGCCGGGATCGACCTCGAGCAGCCGCTGCAAACTTCGCCCGAGCAAGCCCGCGCCCACGAGCAGCATCAAGGTCAAGGCGACTTGCGCGACGATCAGGACATTGCGCACACGCGTGTGCCGCGCGCCCGTCGAGCCGCCGCGGCCCGCCTCTTGCAGATCATTCTGCAATTGACGCCGCGAGGCGTGCAGCACCGGCACCACCCCGAGCACGAGCGCGAGCAGCACTGAAATCGCGAGCGCGAATAGAAGAACACTCGTGCTCACGCCGATCTCGCCGACGCGCGGCAGATCGCCGTGATACAAGCCGACGATCAGCTGCACGCTCCACGTAGAGAGGAGCGTGCCGATGGCGCCAGCGGCCAGCGCGAGCAGCAAAGCTTCGACGAGGAATTGTCGCGTCAATCTCCACCGGGAAGCGCCCAGCGCGGCCCGCAACGCCACTTCTTTGCGCCGCGATGAGGCGCGCACGAGCAAGAGATTCGCCACGTTCGAACAGGCGATCGCGAGCAACACCCCGGCCGCGCCGCACAAGACAAAGAGGACACTGCGAATGTCGCGCACGAAACGTTCGCGGAACGCGAGCAAACCAAAACTGGCAGCGTCGGTTTGCGTTCCGTATTGCGATTTCAAGGCACGGCCAATCGCGGCGACTTCGTTGCCGGCCTGGGCAAAGGAAACAGCGGGACGCAACCGGGCGATGGCACGAAAATTATGTCCGGTGCGCGATTCGAACGGCGGATAAATCGCCCGGAACGGATACCAAACATCGACCCCCGCGGGGAATTCCGTTTCTGGCGGCAGCACACCGATGACGGCGAAATCGTGGTTGGTAAAGCGCAGCGAAGTTCCTTCCAGATTTGTCCGGCCTTCGAGCGTTCGTTTCCAAAAACCGTAGCTGACCACCGCGACCTCATTGCCCTCGCGCAAAGTCTCCGCGGAAATCAAGCGGCCAAGCGCCGGCCTGACGCCGAGGACACGAAAGAAATCAGCGGAAATACCGGCAACGTCTGTGCGCGCCGGTTCCTTCCCACCGGCGACCGCTTCGGAACTGCGCGCGTATGAAGCCACCGCTTCGAAGCTGCGATTGCGCGCGGCGAGATCGTCTAAGTTCGGCTCCGTAAAGGGCATCGCACGGCCCGCTTCGTTCAGCTCGTTCACTTCCACGAGCCGGTCTTGATTCGGATACGGCAGTGGGCGTAAGAGCACCGCATCGAGCACGCTGAAGATCGCGGTCGATGCGCCGATGCCGAGCGCGAGGGTGGCGATGGCGATGAGAGTAAAGGCCGGCGCCTTCCACAGCGTGCGCACGGCATATTTAAGGTCGGTTAACATGATTCCTCGTTAGGCTGCGGCTCCTTCCGGGTAGCGCGCGCGTCTCGCGTGCTGGTTCTTGCGTCTCGCAAGAACAGTCTTTCTACAGGTCTGAAAGTTCGTCGCGGCGAAACGCCGCAACCAGCACGCGAGACGCGCGCGCTACCCGGAGCTGATGCAAGCACGTCACTCATAACGGAGCGCCACCATCGGATCGACTTTCATCGCTCGCCGTGCCGGGATGTAGCTGGCGAGCAAAGCGGCTCCGCCTAACAAGAAGATCACCGCCACGTAGGTGAGAAGATCATTCGCGCCCACGCCGTAGAGCAGACTCGCGAGAAGACGCGTCGCAGCAAGCGCCGCAACCAAACCAATCGTTAGGCCAATCGCCACTACGCTCAGGCTTTGCCGTAAAATCATCGTCAGCATGTCGGCGCGTTGCGCGCCCAGCGCCATGCGAATGCCGATCTCGCGCGTGCGTTGCGCCACGCTGTAGGCGATCACGCCGTAGATGCCGATCGCCGCGAGGATGAGCGCGACCCCGGCGAAGATCGCCAGCAGCATCATATTGAACTTCGGTTGCGCCAGGTTTTCGCCGAGGAGGAAAGTCATCGCGTCGAGGTTGCCGACGAACACATCCGGATCCTGCTCGCGTATGACCTTGCGGATCGCGGAACCCAAGCCTGCGAGATTTTCCGTCTCGGTCCGAAAGGTCAACCAGAGACGGCGTCCGGGCGCTTGTGCAAACGGCTGGTAAAACTCCGGTGCCACTTCCGCCTTCAGATCGGTCTGCTTGGCGTTGCCGACCACGCCGATGATTTCCAACGCATCCGCGCCGCCTTCTTTGTCGCGCAAAATCCGTTCGCCGATCGGGTTGGTGCTCGACAGAAAGCGGCGCACAAACGCTTCGTTCACAATCGCGACCTGCCGGCCGGTTTCGTTGTCGTGCTCGTCGAAAACGCGGCCCGCGCGTAGCGGAATTTTCATCGAGCGGAAGTAGCCGGGCACGACGACAAGATTCGAAGCATCCGGATGCGTGCCGGGCCCGCGTTCGGGTTGGCTGGCGAGACGGAAAGAAGAGGCGTTGTCGTTCCCGCTAAAGGGTAATGGATTCGCGCCGCCGACTGCGACGACTCCGGGAAGCGCAGCCAGCTTCGGCAGCAACTGCTGGTAAAAGCGGCGCTGCGCTTCCGGCTCGGGATATTTCGTGCGCGGAATCGATTGATCGAGCACGAGCAGCCGCGTCGGTTCGAAACCCGGATCCGTCGCGCGCAGATTGAAGAAGCTCTTGATCAGCAAGCCCGCGCCGGTGAGAAGGAGCAGGGAAAGGGAAACCTGCGAGACGACGAGAAACGCGCGCACGCGCGTGCCGTGCAGCCCGCCGGTGGAACCTTTCGCGCCTTGCTGGAGCGATTCGTTCACCGACGCGCGCGCGACTTGAAGTGCTGGGATCAATCCGAAGATGATCGTGCTCAAAACCGCGAGCCCGAAAGTGAACGCACAAATCGCCAGATCAATATGGACTTCGTTTAGACGCGGAACATTGCGCGGTCCGAAAGCGCTCAAGAGATCGACGCCCCACCACGCCAGGAGCAAGCCGCCCGTGCCGCCCAACAGAGCGAGCAGAAAACTCTCGGCCAGCAATTGCCGCACGATCCGCAGCCGGCTCGCGCCGAGCGCGGTGCGAATCCCGATCTCGCGGCTGCGCGCCGCCGCCCGGGCGAGGAGCAGATTCGCGACATTCGCGCAAGCGATCAGAAGCACGAGCGCGACCGCGCCTAACAAGACAAACAACGCCGGCCGCACGTCGCCGACGATGTCGTCGAGCAGCGGCCTAACGAGCACATCGCGGCCCGTATTCGTGTCCGGATATTGCGCGGCGAGACGCGCGGCGATCGGTTTCATTTCCGCGGTGGCTTGTTGCGCGATGACGCCGGGTTTGAGGCGGCCGATCAGGCGGAGAAAATGCGAGCCGCGATCCGGTACTTGTGATGCGACGAGCGGCTCGAGCGGCGAGATAAATTCGCTCGTCTCCGCCTCCACCGGGAATTTCCAACCCGGCGGCATGACCCCGAGGAGCGTCGCGCTGCGGCCGGAGAGATTGATCTGTTGGCCGATGATCTTCGGATCTTTGCCGAAGGCGCGCTGCCAAAGTCCGTAGCCGATAACAACAACGTTAGGCTGGCCGAGCTTCGCCTCCTTGGCGGTAAAGCCGCGACCGAATGCCGGCTGCACTCCCATGACCTCGAAAAAGTCTCCACTCACCGCCACGCCTCTCAGCTCCTGCGCTTCGCCGAAGCCGTTCAGGACGGTGCCCGCTCCGGTAAAGGCCGCCATCCCGCTGAAGCTCTGGCTCTGGGCACGATAGTCATAGAAGTCCGGGTAGGAATCCGTTTCCTGCGAGTCCGGCTGGTTGACGTCTGTGCCCCAGATCATAACAAGCTGGTCTGGCTTCGGAAAAGAGAGCGGCCGCAGGAGGACGGTGTCGATCACACTAAAGATGGCGCTATTCACGCCGATCCCGAGGGCCAGGGTGAGCACGGCGACGATGGTGAAGCCGGGTGACTTCAGCAGCATCCGGAAGGCGTATTTGAAATCGGTTATCATAAGCTTTACTCGTTAGGCCAAACTTTCATTCCGTGCGCAGGGCAACAATTGGGTCCACTCGCGCGGCTCGGCGCGCTGGCAGCCAGGCGGCGAGAAAGGCGACTGCCGCTACCAGAAAAACGATGGCGCCAAAAGTAAGCGGGTCCCACGCGCCCACTCCGAAGAGCAGGCTGTTCAACAAACGCGTCGCAGCAAAGGCGCCGGCCAGTCCGATCCCGACACTGATCGCGACCAGCGCCATCGCCTGCCCGACGATGAGCCGGAAGATGGAAGACTGCGCCGCGCCGAGCGCGATGCGGATGCCGATCTCATTAGTCCGCTGCGCGACCGAGTAAGCCATCACGCCGTAAATCCCGATGGCGGTGAGAAGGAGCGCAGTCGCGGCGAAAATGGAAAGGAGGAGCGCGTTGAAGCGCGGCCGGGCGAGCGAGCGCGAAATGTAATCCTCGAACACTCTTACACTCGTTATGGGAATGTTTGGATCGACCGCGGCTAGTTGCGCGCGTACGGCCGACGTCAGACTTGCGGCATTGACGACGCGCGTGCGCACGACCAGCGACGTTTCGTTGAACGGAATCTGCGTCACCGGCAGATACATCTCCGGGGTGTAGTCGTAGCGCAGCGAATGATGTTTCACGTTCCCGACCACGCCGATGATTTCGCGCATCAACGGCTTCTCATCGCCGGCGCTGAATCCGGGTGCGATGCGTTTGCCGACCGCGTTTTGCCCAGCGAAAAACTTGCTCGCAAAAAGTTCGTTCACGATCACGACCGGGGCCGAAGTGAAGGTGTCGTGCTCGTCAAAAATCCGGCCCTGTCGCACCGGAACGCCAACGGTTTTAAAATAATCGGTCGCGATGATGCGCGCCGGTGCGGTGGCGCGCTGACCTTCCGGCAGCGGATGATCCGCGTCGTCGAAATCGGTCACCATGTTGCTCGAGCTCAAGGGCAGCGGGACGATCGTGCTCGCCGCTTCCACCCCGGGAAGCGCGCGAACTTTCGGCAGAAACTGCGCGAAGAAACTGATGACGTTTTCGTTCTTCGGATAAGCCGAAGCGGGCAGGCTGATGCGCGCGGTCAGGAGGCGGTCGGGCCGCAATCCGGTCTGCACCTGACCGAGCCGCGCGAAGCTCTGGATGAGCAGGCCGGCACTGATCAGGAGCACGAGCGCAAGCGCCACTTCCGCCATGACGAGGCCGTTGCGCAGCCGTCCTTTGTGTCCGCCATCGCCGCCGATGCGCATGCCGCTTTTAAGCGAGCTGTTGAGATC
This sequence comes from Chthoniobacterales bacterium, assembly GCA_013815325.1. GTDB lineage: Bacteria > Verrucomicrobiota > Verrucomicrobiia > Chthoniobacterales > UBA10450 > Palsa-1392. Next base: position 688 of record JACDGM010000004.1, on the reverse strand, counting down.
GACATGCGAGGCCTGCCAGGCCGGGACGAGCCCGAAAATAATGCCGGTGGCGAGCGAGACGAGAAGCGTAAAGCCGAGCACGGAGGCATCGAGCTGGATATCGCCGATGCGCGGAATGTTCTGCGGCACGGCGCGAATCAGGGCCGCGGTTCCCCATTCCGCCAGGAGTAAGCCGAACAACCCGCCGAGCGCGGAAAGGAGCACACTTTCGGTGAGCAATTGCCTAACGATGCGCGCGCGGCTGGCCCCGAGCGCGGCGCGGAGCGCGATCTCTCTCCCGCGGACAGATGCGCGCGCGAGCAGCAGATTGGCGACGTTCGCGTTCGCGATCAGGAGCACGCAGACGACCGCGCCGAACAAAACATAAAGCGCCGTCCGGACATCGCCGACCATGTCTTCGCGAAGCGGCTTCAGGAGCACGCTGAAGTAAGTGTTACTGTCGGGATATTGCTTCTCGAGCCGCGCGGCGATGGTCGAGAGATCGGCCTGCGCCTGCGCGATCGAGACGCCGGACTTGAGCCGCCCGATGCCCACCACGCTGTGGCTCCCGCGCGCTTCCGTCGCCGGCTTGAATCCCTCCGCGTTCGACGCGTCTTCCGCGATCGTCGTGTAGAGGTCGACCGCTTCGGTCTGGATCGGGAATTGGAAATGCGCCGGCATCACGCCGATCACAGTGTAAGGCCGGCGA
>JACDGM010000171.1 GCA_013815325.1 Chthoniobacterales bacterium | reverse complement strand
GTGTAGTATCACTTCTCAGAGGAGGACATTCCAATGGCACCACAGCAGCGGGGATCGGATGGACGGCGGCGGTTCAGCACCGAGTTTAAGCGGGAGCAACTCGCCCGGGTCGATCGGGGGGAACTCACGATTGCGGAGTTGAGCCGCGAGGTCCAGATCGATCAATCGGTCGTGCGGCGGTGGAAGCATTTGATCGAGCGCGGGAGTACGACCGCGGTAGCGGCGAACGAGGACGTGGTCCCAGCGAGTGAGTTGCGCGTGGCGCTCCAGCGCGTGCGGGAACTCGAGCGCCTGGTCGGAAAGAAGGCGATGGAGGTGGAAATTCTCCAGGCCGCGCGCGACGAGGTCAAAAAAAAGCCGCGTTGGTACGGCGTGTCCAAACGATGACGGGCCGTAAGGTCGCCGTGATCTTTGGCGGCAGTCGCCGGAAGATGAAATCATGGCCGAATAGTCGCTTGAAGGATCTGCAGAGTTCATGAGAGCGAGCCTTGCCGTGACTAGCCGATTCTCATTCTGACACACGATGAGAAACAGTGCTTCTCGGGTGTTTTTCCTGCAACACGGCTGCAATTCGATCAGCCACCCATTCGAGACTTGGGCTTGTCGGTACGATGCTTGGAATACTTTCCTCGTCCTTCACAACTGCGTCCGCGAAGTCGTCGACCGTGCGCATGTCCCTTTGAATCATGACTGCGTGAATAGCTTCTAGAAGACTCCGTGGTGGATTGGCTTTATCCGTAACATCCTTCGCGCTAACCCCTAATAGCCCAAACCCTTGCTGCTTGGCGGTTAAAAGTCGCGAATAGAACAAATGCATCAGTATCATTTCATCAGGCGCGCTCGGATTTGAGTCCTTGATTTCCCAGAACAGCTTTCGCTGAAGCATCTTGGTGCATTCCGGATGCGTCTGAATATGCAACTCCATTGATTCGTCACTGACACCTGCGTCAAGTCGAATCGATTCCAACCTCGAAAGCTGGTCTTTAGTTAATTCAATGTGAGGGAAGAGCCCAGTAGCCCACGTCGGAACCGTCATTGAAACTGCCTCCTCGTTGCCAACGACTTGGTATCTATTGCGTGATGAAGTCTCGATCTACCATGTGTTTCGTTACTAAGGAATTGATGGAAATTGCGACTCATTGGACTTTGAAAGAGAAGGTGTTCGACGCCAGCCTACTCGATAACGAGGCAGGCAATATTTCGAGATAGTCGCAGTCTGTCCTCATTGTCAATTCTATTATATCGTGTATTCCTGACCAGATCATCGATCGGAAGTCCTGAACGGTAACTCGCCGCAACTATAGAGGGGACGCTGGCTCTTAGCCGCCAGGAAGGAACCTGAATAGGTTCTCAGTGAGCGCTTCAGTTTCTTGGGGTTGCATGACGCGAGTACTTAGCGGCCCACTCCCCCCTCGCTGTTCACCCGACTAAAATTCATCTCATGACCGGGGTGCCCGGCTCACCCCCGAGCCGCGGCTGAGAGAGTCCCGTTGAACCTGATCCGGTTCGCACCGGCGTAGGGAGTCGAATATGTCCGCATCATCTGACACACCCGCAGTCCGCGGAGCGCCCAGCGCCCGCCCCCCGCGCCGCCCCGCCCGCACCCAAATGACCTACGCCCGCGCCGGCGAGATCACCCCGCCGATGCACTTCGTCGCCCAACGCGAATCCCTCGACCCCGAGCTCATTCGCGCGGAAGTAGCTAGAGGCCGCCTCGTCATCCCGGCGAACATACACCACCTGGAAGGCGTCCTCCAGCCCATGGCCATCGGCAAGGTCGCCTCCGTCAAAGTCAACGCGAACATCGGGAACTCCGCCGTCTCGTCGAACCTCGATGAGGAAGTCGGCAAGCTCCTGCTCGCGGTGAAGTACGGTGCCGATACCGTCATGGACCTCTCCACCGGCAAGGACATCGACGTCACGCGCGAAGCGATCATCGGCGCGTCGACGGTGCCGATCGGCACGGTGCCGATCTATCAGGCGGTGCTGCAAGGGAAGGAGCTCGAGGAGCTCACGATCAACGACTTCCTCGAAGTCATCGAGCATCAGGCTCGCCAGGGCGTCGATTACATGACGCTGCACGCCGGAATTCTGCTGCAGCATCTGCCGCTCGTCTACGGACGCATCACCGGCATCGTCAGCCGCGGCGGCTCGCTGCACGCCGTCTGGATGATGCACCATCGCAAACAGAATCCGCTGTACGAGCACTATGATGATGTCCTCGACATCCTCCGCCAGTACGACGTCACGATCTCGCTCGGCGATTCCCTTCGCCCTGGCTGCCTCCACGACGCGAGCGACAAGGCGCAGTTCGCCGAGCTCGACACACTCGGCGAGCTCACCAAGCGCGCGTGGGAGTTCGACGTGCAGGTGATGGTCGAAGGGCCCGGACACATCCCGATGGATCAGATCGAGATGAATGTCCGTCGTCAGAAGGATGTCTGTCACGAGGCGCCCTTCTATACTCTCGGGCCGCTCGTCACGGACATCTCGCCGGGCTACGATCACATCTCGAGCGCGATCGGCGCCGCGATGATCGGCTGGTACGGCGCCGACATGCTCTGCTACGTCACGCCGAAGGAGCATCTCGGTTTGCCGAACGCGAATGATGTGCGCGAAGGTGTGATCGCGTACAAGATCGCCGCACACGCCGCGGACATCGCGCGCGGTCGTCCCCACGCACGCGATCGCGACGACGCGCTCTCACGCGCGCGCTACGCGTTCGACTGGAAGGAGCAGTTCCGTCTCTCGCTCGATCCTGAACGCGCGCAGGAGTATCACGACGAGACGCTGCCGGCCGAGTACTTCAAGAGCGCGGAGTTCTGCGCGATGTGCGGGCCGAAGTTCTGCTCGATGCATCACTCGCGCACGATCGACGACGGAATCGCGCAGCTCGCGAAGGAGTTGGCGGAGAAGGAGACAGCGCTGACGGGTTCCGAAGCCACCGCTGAAATCGACCGCGTGATCGCCTCCGTTGGCGGGGACGACTAGTACTTCAATGGCAATGACGGGCAAGGAACGCGCAGCACTCCGCGCGCAGGCGCACCATCTCTCCGCCACGGTGCACGTGGGTCAGCACGGACTTACGCGCGCGCTCGTCAACTCGCTGGACGACGCGCTCCGCACGCACGAGCTGGTGAAGGTGCAGCTCGTGAAGAATGCTGACGTCACGGCGAAGCAGGCGGCTGGCGAGCTGGCGGAGGCGGTGAAGGCGGAGGTCATCCAGGTGATCGGGCGAACGACCACGCTTTATCGGTATAATCACGATCTCGAGCACGGCTCCGGCGTCGCTCCGGCCTGGATCAAGTAGCCCTCCAAAGGGCTAACGGGCGTCCCTGTCGGAGGCCCGATTTTCGCCTTAATTTCCGAGGCGAACTGTAGCGCGAAAGTACAACGTCGAGGGCTGAATGCCGTACGTCATTACCGAAGCCTGCATCAACATCAAGGACAAGGCGTGTGTCGACGTCTGTCCTGTCGATTGCATATATGAAGGCCCGAACCAGCTCTTCATCAAGCCCGACGAATGCATCGACTGCGGCGCCTGCGAGCCGGAGTGCCCGGTCACGGCCATCTTCCCAGAAGAAGACGTTCCCGCGAATCTGAAAGACTTCATCGCGCTGAACAAGGATGTCTTCGACCAGCCGGATCCGCCGGGACGACCTACGCGGTAGCTAGCCAGTCGAATTGGACAGCCGTTGAGGCTACTCAAGTTCGCTTTGAGGACGACCGCGCTTCTCGTCTCTCGCGGCCTCGACATTCTGACCACGTATCGGACAACTCCCTCGCTGGCCGAAGAAGTCAATCCGCTCACAAGCGTGCTTGGCTTTCGATGGCAAGAGCTACTGTTATCGAATGCGTTGATCGCCACGCTGCTAATTGTCGCCGCCTGGCGAGCGATCGT
>JACDGM010000170.1 GCA_013815325.1 Chthoniobacterales bacterium | reverse complement strand
CTGCCGGATCGATTCGCGGTACATACGGCGGTATTGATCGAGGCTGCCGATGCGGGCATTTTTCGCGAAAGCGCGGGAAGGTTTGAACACGCGGGTTTCCTTGAGATGAGACTCGATGTCTTTTTCCATGAGCGCGGAAAGCACCCTAACAAGCGCCTCCGCTCCGCTCAACGCAAACTTCGCCGCCGCCTAACGATGTCGCGCGGGTCTCCGATGTAGCGCGGGTCTCCGCCCCGCGACGCCAGGCGGGGAACACGGCTGAGCAGTGTCAAACGCCTGCCAACCACGCTAGCCTCCAGCGTGAGCAAAGCCTTCACCCGCGAAGACGACGCCCGCCCGGAACAACCGGAAATAATCGAGCGCGCCGTCACCTTGCCGGAAGGCGCGCGCAATTCCATCACACCCGGCGGTGCCGCGTGCCTGCGCGCGGAATTGAGCAATCTCACGGAAACGGAACGGCCCCGCCTAACGAACCAGAACGATCCGGAATCGAAACGCCAACTGACGCTGCTCGATCGGCGGATTGGAGAATTGCACGCCGCCCTGCAATCCGCGGAAGTGGTCTTCCCGCCCGCCGCGCCGCACGACCGGGTCCGCTTTGGCGCGACCGTCACGGTCCGCGAGCCGAGCGGCGAGAAAGCGCGCTACCGAATTGTGGGCGCCGCTGAGATCGATCCGGAGCGCGATTGGGTGAGCTGGATGTCGCCCATCGCCCGCTCTTTGCTTAACGCCCGGCTCGGCGAAAAAGTGAGGTTTAAGTTTCCCTCCGGTGAGACGGAGCTCGCAATCATCGCAATAGAATATGAGAGCTGACGGCCAATTTCCTCGTCCCAGAGTTGCCGGTTTTTCTCGATAAGTTTCATCATTACTTCCACCCCGTGGCTCCGCATAAAATCCGGCGCGCCCGCAAACGTGCGACTCTCGCCCGCGATCATCTTGTGTAATGTGCGCTGTCCCCAGCGCACGACGCAGTGCGTGGCTTCACGTTGAACAGCTGAGACAGCGGACGCTACAATGCGCGCTTTGGAATTCCTGGACGAAGTTCATGCGGATTCGTTAGCCAAGCTTACATCTTGCGCCTCTCCCGGTAATGCCGCGATGGTCGGGGCGTGTCGCGCACCTTCGAAGATTTTTCTGTCGGTCGCCGTTTTGTTTCCGCGAGTCACGTCATCTCAAAGAAAGACATCGTCGAGTTTGCGCGCCAATTCGATCCTCAGCCGATGCACCTCGAAGCCTCCGCTGGCGGCGAAAGTTTGCTCGACGGATTGGCCGCGAGCGGATGGCAGACGGCCGCGATTTCGATGCGGCTCTTCGTCGAGACAATGCAGGTGAGAGGCGGGATTGTGGGCCGCGCGGTGGACGAATTGCGCTGGCCCGCGGCGGTCCGGCCAGGCGACGCGCTGCGGGTCGAGATTGAAATCATGGAGGCGCGCCTTTCGCGCTCGCGGCCCGGCTTTGGAATCATCCGTTATCGCAGCCTAACGAAAAACCAGGGTGAGGTCGTGGTGCAAAGTTTCGTCGCGCTCGCGCTCCTCCCCGTCCGTGCCGCGGGCCATTAATCGTGTCCGAAAGTCCGCGACACTTCGCGCAGGCAAACAAGTCGCTTCGATCACGAGCTTATCTTCTGATGTGCTTTACCAACGAAAAACTGACGAACTAAGACTTGATCCAAACCAGCATCCACGCCTCCCTCCCTACCCAGTGTTAGACGACGTGTGATACCAGGTTTCCTCATAGGTGAGTTCACTCGGATAGACATCGACAAAATCTGGTTCCGGGTCCCGTTCGAAGCGAACGGCCTCAATGCTCTTCAATCCGCTTAATACCGCCTTCGCGACGCGATGCATGCCATCCATGACTCTACCATCCGACGACAGGATAATGGGGAAAGTTAAATTTGCTTCCTCAATAAACCGCGCGTGCTCAAGCACCGCTCGACATGTTGCGTCATGAGCGCCGCCACTGAACCAGTATGGTTCATCGAGCTCTCGGATCGCATCCAAAGGAACCTGCAGGCGAGGGAAATCCCTCGTCAAGGTTACCAGCCGATCCACGTCCCATGCTCTGAAGCCGCTTGCCGAGGGGCGAAAGTGATATTGCTTTCTTATGGCGTGACTTGTCAGTCGCCTAACGAGACAAGATGAGCGACGACGGACGAGGGCGCGGGTCGATCGGAGTGGAAGTGTGGGAATCATCTCAAAAGTGGAGCGCACGGCGGTCCGCCGTTCGCTCCATCGCCTGGTTAGGCTTCATTTGCCGCTTGCAATGCCGATCGCCATCGCGCGCTCCTCGTTATTAAGGAATGGGCCAACATGGATCATCTTTGTCAAGCTCGCCTGCAAACGTTGCCCATGGCTGCACACAATCGCGCCGGTTACATAGACAAAACCCTAGCGAATCGAGCCTACAGTACTCCTGGACAAAGGGATTAGTAATTATGAGACAGCCAAACAAGAGAACAGCGCTGTATGCTGATATCTTGAGCAGAAAAAAGGGCCCCTCGACTGGACTTACGGTCTCTTTGCATCCAACCGCGCCGTGACCTCCGCTAATGCGGATTTTATCTGTGCGATGTCGCTCGCTTGCTGCTCGACTTTCTTGTGCTCTTTTAAGAACTCATTCAACAGCATCGCATTCACTTCCTTATCGCGCACGGTGTAGGGTTTACCTTCCGCATCGCAAGTCACCAAGTCCGGCTTAACCGTAGCCACCTGCTCTGCTACCAGGCCAAACTGCGGCACGGCGTCAGGGTCCTTCTTGTAATGAAAGGTCACTGGTTGGAGCGAGAAGATCGCTTCGCTGGTTTTATCCATCGGTTTGACCCCTTCCTTAAACCTGGCCGCAGAGGCCCTGACACCCAGTTGCCCATCAGATGTGATGCCGACTGCAACGGCTGCGCCACGAACAAGCGGGGCCGGCCTAATTCCCGCGATATAAGTCCCGGTGTGGGTCCCCTCCGTCCCGATGCGTATCGCGCCCGATTCGCCCGCGGCGCCCTTGTTACCCAGGTCAATGTTATTGTCCCCGGTGGTAAGCGCAGACCCCGCCAAGTTACCCAACGCGATGTTCGTGCTTCCAGTCGTGTTAACGGACAGTGCGCTAATGCCAACGGCCGTGTTATTGCTGCCGGTAGTGTTGCGGGAGAGTGCAGCTGCACCGCTGGCCGTGTTGTAGTTGCCCTGCGTATTGAAAACGAGCGCTGTATAACCTGCGGCCGTGTTGTAGCTGCCAACCGTGTTCTCAGAAAGCGCGCCTACCCCGTCCGCCGTGTTCACGATGCCAGCGGTATTGTAGGTCAGTGCTTGACTACCGCTCGCTGTGTTGTCATAGCCCGTGGTATTGAACGTAAGCGCGTTAGCTCCTGAGGCCGTGTTGCTGCTGCCGGTAGTGTTACTATAGAGCGCAGCTACACCGTCGGCCGTATTGTTACTACCAGTCGTGTTGTCATAGAGCGCAGACCACCCACTACCCGTGTTGAAAGCGCCAGACGTATTGTGCATGAGTGCAGCATAACCAAGGGCGGTGTTGAGACTGCCGAATGTGTTGCTGTAGAGCGCGTCAAATCCAACGGCGGCGTTGCTGCTGCCGGTTGTCAGGCTGAAAAGGGCATCCTGCCCCTCTGCGGTATTGCGATTAGGATAGCCACCATCCGGTGGAGGATCGACAGCAAAGACCGGTGTGGCGAAGACGAGAACGGCAAGGACAAGAGAGTTCGTTTTCATGGCTTGATTATCTCAGATTGGCGTCAACTGGGCCAGAAGTGATTTGCTACACGGGGATGAGCCGCATTAGTTGCATGAGGGCTCGTGACTCGGGTCGAAAAACCGCGCATACGCCTAATGAGAACAAGATCAGCCACCGCTGGCGAGAGCGCGCGTGGCGGCGGGTGAAGAGGTTGGAGTCATGGAAAGCTAGAACGCGGAGCGGCCAGTGGTTGGCTGCAGCGCCTAGATGAAATGGT
>JACDGM010000082.1 GCA_013815325.1 Chthoniobacterales bacterium | reverse complement strand
GCGCTGCGCCCGATGGCGATCCCTATCGATCTCACCCCAGTGTTGGTATGGATTCGATTCGCTACCTTGGAAATCGGTGGAGGCGAGGGGAGTTGAAACCCGCTCAGAGCCACCCAAACCGCACTGTTTGACGCAGGACACGAGGGAGAATTGGTTTTCGTCATCATGGAGTTCGGTTTAGTGCCGTGAATTTGTCACAGATTGTCACGATATTTCTTTTCATAGCTGACGACTTCGCGTGAGCGAAAATGTATGAGCGAAGAGGAAGTCATCCCATTCGAAGATGCGGCAGAGCACGTCAAAACCGCGTCGTCTCCAGCTCTCCATCAAATCGCTCGAATGCGATTTCCCAGGTGTTCCTCGCTTGGAAAAGTTCCTGCGCCTTCGACAACATTTTGTCGGCCTCAGGCGGTATGCCCGCCGCGAACCGTTTTCACGAACCGGCCGAGAGAGCCGCTTCCGTCAGCACGCTTTTCGTCGAGTCCACGGAGATAGCCTCTTCTTCATAGCTAATGCGCGAAACCTTGCCGGTCGGTATCGTCATTTTCTTGCCGGCATACCAGTGTCCGCATTCGACCACGATTTCTCGAATCATCCATGTCCTCCCGTCGATCATGAAATCGACCGCTTCGCCGATTACGCCATCACTTGCCTCCACACTATAACCGGCGATGGAGCGCGTGCTGCGAAGATGGGAATCGACCGTCTTTTTCTCGGTGTCGGTCGCGGCCGGCGGGGGCGCCATGACCGGATAATCGACCAACCCCCACAACGGCCAGGATTGCGCATAGTAGGGATATCCGTAGTGCCGGTGGTATTCCTCTTCTTGCTGACGAGTCACCGGCTCGTGTTCGTAAATCGACGGACTCTCCTCGATTTGTTTCCGGGTAAGATTTACGAGAAGGACTTTTCCCTCCGGATAAAGATGACCCAAGGAATGCGGTGAAATCAGCACGCGGCGTCCCGAAAGCCATCCACCGGTGTCGGCGATGAGATAGCGCAAGGTCCAACTTTTGGCGTCGAAGTAGAAATCCTTCACATGGCCGATCTCCCCGTCGGAAGCCCGCAATTTCTCTCCGTATCGACCTTGAATGCTGTGCAACATGATGAATTCCTTGCCTTTTACGCCCCGGATGCCCTGCTCATCGCGAGCTCGGGAACCGATCAATCTATTTAAGTGTGCTCCCGTACATCGGGGTAACGCCTTATTGAGTAAATGTCGATAGCTGGTGGCTACGGCTCTCTTTTACTGATTCTGCGCAGCTCTCCACGAATTCGCGAAGTTACGATTCATAGCCGCAGGCTATTAGCTTAAACGGAATCAGGCACTAGCGGATTTTTCCATCGGGTTTAACATCAGAGTGCCCCGAGATGATTCGCTTTGAGCGGGGTCGTCACACAGCTCGCGGTCGCTATCTTAACACAATGAACAAGAATCCTCTCAACAAAGGCATTCTCACGGAAAACGCTGTTGGCATCGGTACGGTAACTCCAGAGATGTTGGAAGCTCGCGCGCGCGAACTTGCTCTCATCGCTGGTCGTGTTCCCGTTCAACCGTCCGAGGTTGATTACGAACAGGCACGACGAGAGCTAACTGGCGGAACAGAGATCGATGAAGACGTACAAATTCTAGAGGCTCTCCCGGAATCGGAACGCTGGGATCTGGTGCCGGGTTCCGCGGGACACCAGACCGAGGATTCGTTAGGCGAAGATGAAGATAGCGAAGGCCGAAGCGAAAGCGCGCAACTCGTGGAAGAAGGAATCAAGGAAGCGGAGCATGATCAGATGCTACAGGCCGCTCGCGCCGCCGAGGCGAAGGATCAACACGAAGCGTGAGCGGAGAAGAGACACTGGCAGCGACGGCCCGCGCGCTCGTTACCGCGGGTAAGGGCCTTTTGGCCGCGGACGAAAGCTTCCCGACGATCGGGAAGCGCTTCAAGGCGCTCGACATTCCCTCCACCGAAGAGAACCGCGAGGCTTATCGCGAGATGCTGTTCACGACTCCCGGACTGAGTGACTTCATCAGCGGTGTCATACTCTTCGACGAGACCCTACGCCAACGGACGAAGGACGGCGTCCCTTTGCCGGAGTTACTGGCCAAACAGAACATCATTCCCGGCATCAAGGTGGACTTGGGGGCGATCCCGCTGCCGAATTTTCCCGGCGAGAAATTCACGCAAGGGCTCGATGGTTTGCGCGAGCGGCTCAGCGAATATCGCGAACTCGGAGCCCGCTTCACCAAATGGCGCGCGGTCATCGCAATCGGCGACGGTTTGCCGACGGCCGCCTGTATTGAAGCGAACGGCCATTCTCTCGCTCTTTTTGCCGCGTTGAGTCAGGAGGCTGGGCTGGTGCCGATCGTCGAGCCGGAAGTTTTGATGGATGGCAAGCACACCATCGCGCGCTGTGAAGAAGTGACACGCGGGACCCTCGAATGTGTTTTCTACGAGCTCTTTAATCAGCGCGTCGCCCTGGAGGGAATGCTGCTCAAGACTGGCATGGTGGTTTCGGGCAAAGACTGCGCGCAGCAAGCCGGCGCGGAAGAAGTGGCTGAGGCCACTGTGCGCTGTCTGCGTCGGGCAGTTCCGGCGACCGTCCCCGGGATAGTCTTTCTTTCCGGCGGGCAAAGTGACATCGCGGCGACCGAGCGGTTGAACGCCATCTGTCGCGTACCCGGACTTCCGTGGGCCTTAAGTTTTTCATTCGGACGCGCTTTACAGGATGCGGCGTTGCAAACCTGGCACGGATCGGCGGCCAACGCGGTCGCTGCGCAAGCGGCGCTTCACCACCGAGCCAGGTGCAACAGTCTCGCTGTCCAGGGAAAATATTCGGAACAGGCGGAACATGAAACCTAGCATTGGAAATGGAACGATGCCTGGCTCCGACCCAGAACCACGAATAAAACCAAACCCCATTGGGATCGGCGCGGACCACGGAGGCTTTGAGTTAAAGCAACATCTTCTCACAAAGCTAGCCGCGGCAGGCTACGAGGTGATGGACTTTGGCGATGACCGATTGAAGCCTAACGACGATTATCCGGATTTTGTGGTCGCATTAGCGCGCGCGGTGGCTGCCGGAGAAGTGGTGCGCGGCGTCGCCATCTGTGGCAGTGGCGTCGGGGCTGCCGTGGCCGCGAACAAAGTCGCCGGCGTCCAAGCGTGCTTAATCCACGAGAGTTTTTCCGCGCATCAGGGCGTCGAGGATGATGACCTCAACCTCATCTGTCTCGGCGGCCTCGTGGTCAGCCATGCGATGGCGTGGGAGTTAGTGCAGATATTTCTCAACGCGCATTTCAGCGGCGCGGAACGCCATCGGAGACGGCTGGCGAAAATAGCGGCACTGGAAGCCCCGCCGGCAAAGGAATCATTGTGAAGATAAGTCCTTTGGCCGGAAAGCCCGCGCCGCCGGAAATCCTGGTCGATGTGCCGCGGCTCATCACTGCATATTACGCGGATGTGCCCGATCCGGCCGTCACCGTCCAGCGCGTGGCGTTCGGGACTTCCGGGCATCGTGGCTCAGCATTCCAACGGGCCTTCAACGAGTGGCATATCCTCGCAATCACTCAGGCGATCTGCCAGTACCGCGCGCAGCAAAGCATCAGCGGCCCGCTTTTTCTCGGTCTCGACACCCACGCGCTTTCCGTTCCGGCCTACGCCACCGCCCTCGAAGTCTTGGCAGCCAATGGCGTCGAAATAATGCTCGCGGAGGGCGACGAATACACGCCGACGCCGGTGATTTCCCACGCGATTCTGACTTACAATCGCGGTCGCAAAAGCGGGCTTTCGGACGGCATTGTCATCACTCCCTCGCACAATCCGCCTAACGACGGCGGCTTTAAGTATAATCCGCCTAGCGGAGGTCCGGCCGATAACACCGTTACCGATTGGATCGGGGCAAAAGCCAACGCGTTCCTGGAGGCCCGCCTCGATGGAGTGAAGCGAATTCCGCATGAGCGAGCGCTCCGCGCCACGACCACCCATCGCCACGACTACCTCAACAATTACGTCAACGACCTCGGCGACGTGATCGACTTGGAGGTAACTCGTGGCGCGAAGCTGCGTCTCGGCGTCGATCCGTTAGGCGGCGCCGGCGTTCACTACTGGCCGCGCATCGCCGAACGTCACGGCTTAGACCTGACCGTTGTGGACGAAGCGATCGATCCTACTTTTCGTTTCATGACCATGGATTGGGATGGTCAGATACGGATGGACCCTTCTTCGCCCTACGCGATGGAGCGGTTGATCGGAATGAAGGACCGATTCGATCTTTCATTCGCCTGCGATACCGACCATGACCGGCACGGCATCGTCACCAAGAGCGCTGCGCTCCTCCAGCCGAATCACTTTCTCGCCGTCGCCATTTCCCAACTCTTTCCAAGCCGTCCGCAGTGGCGCGCGGAAGCCGCAGTTGGAAAAACCGTGGTCAGCAGCGCGATGATCGATCGCGTCGCGTCCCAGCTCGGCCGAAAACTCTGCGAAGTGCCAGTCGGCTTCAAATGGTTCGTCGACGGCCTGCTCGATGGCTCGTTAGGCTTCGGCGGCGAAGAGAGCGCCGGTGCGACCTTCCTGCGGCTCGATGGGAGCGTTTGGACGACCGACAAGGACGGATTCATCCCTTGCCTGCTCGCCGCTGAAATCACCGCGCGCACCGGTCATGATCCGGGCGAACTCTATCGCCAGCTCGTCGAGGAATTAGAGGAATCGTTCTACGATCGCGTCGAAGCACCAGCCACGCCGAAGCAAAAGACTCTGCTGGCCAAACTTTCGCCCGCTCAGGTAAAGCTGACTGAGCTGGCCGGCGAAAGGGTCGAGACCGTGTTCACGCGCGCGCCCGGCAATGACGCTCCCATCGGTGGCCTGAAAGTGACGGCTGCCAGCGGATGGTTCGCGGCTCGCCCCTCGGGGACGGAAGACATTTACAAAATCTACGCGGAGAGTTTCCGGGGGCCGGATCATCTGCGTCGTATCGTCGACGAAGCCCAGACGATGGTCGATAAAGCTCTGTCGCAGGTAGCGGTGACGAAGCCGGACAAGAGTCAGCCGCCAAGGGAAGCTCGCGAGGAATGCCGTAACGAGGGAGATCCCAGCTGATGCCTTCTAAGATTACCACCTTGTTCCTGGATATCGGCGGTGTCCTGCTCACGGACGGATGGCAGCGCAACTCGCGGAAACGCGCGGTCCAAGAGTTTCGTTTGGATGCAAGCGAAATGGAAGACCGACATCACATGGTCTTCGATACCTATGAGGAAGGAAAACTCACGCTCGAAGAATATCTGGGCTGGGTGGTGTTCTACAAGAAACGACCGTTCACGCGGGCGCAGTTTCGGCGCTTCATGTTCGCGCAGTCGAAACCGTATCCCGAGATGATCGAGCTCGTCCGAGAGCTTAAGGCAAGATATGGCCTGAAGGTCATTGTCTTGAGTAACGAAGCGCGGGAGTTAAATGCCTACCGGATTCGGACCTTCAAGCTGGCTGGGTTCGTCGACGCGTTTGTTTCTTCCTGCTTCGTTCACCTTCGCAAGCCCGACGCCGACATCTTCCGCCTGGCGTTGGATATTGCCCAGACGCCAGCTCGGCAAATCGTGTATGTGGAAAACACCGCGATGTTCGTCCAGATCGCGGATGGGATGGGGATTCGTGGCATACTTCACACTGACGTTCAATCGACTCGGTCCAAACTAGCGGCAGAAGGATTGACTCTCTCGCGGGTAAAAACTCCGTGCCCGAAGGAGTACAGTAATGAAGGCAACTGCTAGCTCTGAAATAAACGGTTTCGTCTATTTTGCGGTCGGAGTCGCCGCTCTCGGCGGTCTGCTCTTTGGTTACGACACGGGTGTTATTTCCGGGGCGATCCTATTCATCCAGAATCAGTTTTTGCTCTCAGCAACCATGGAGGAAGTCGTCGTCAGCTCCGTGCTGGTGGGCGCTGTCATGGGTGCAGTTATGGGAGGTGCCTTGACCGGCCGTTTTGGGCGTCGCGGCATGATCATACTGGCTGGCATTATCTTTACGGTCAGCGCAATTGGAACGGCGCTCGCACCAACCGTCGCCTGGTTGATTGCCGCCAGAGTGGTGAGCGGCATCGCCATCGGCATCGCATCATTTATCTCGCCGATGTACATTGCCGAACTGGTGCCGTCCAAAGTCCGCGGTTCACTGGTAGCGGTCAACATGCTGGCGATCACCACTGGCATCGTGGTGGCCTATCTAGTGGATTACGCGTTTTCCGGCATGCGCGGGTGGCGCTATATGTTTGGCTTGGCCGCCATACCTTCCATCATCCTGGTCATAGGCATGTGGCGGCTACCAGATAGTCCGCGCTGGCTGATCAGCAAGTCAAGGGTGGACGAAGCAAGGCGGGTTTTACAAAGAGTCCGGACTGACTCAGACGTAAATCCAGAGATCGCAGACATACAGAAAAGTATGATGGAACAGGGCATCGGCGGAATGAAAGGACTGTTTCAGCCCTCCCTGAGGATGCCAATGATTGTCGGCTTGGGACTGGCGATATTTCAACAGATCACCGGCATTAACACGGTGATCTATTACGCGCCCACCATTTTCAAGTTTGCCGGCATTGCCGCCACTGGACCCGCCATCCTCGCCGGGGCGGCCTTGACCATGGTAATGTGGGTTTTTCATGTCCTGGCCATCTTCCTACTGGACCGTGTCGGCCGGAGGCCCTTGTTACTGGTGGGCGTGGGCGGTCAAATAATCGGCTTGGCGATCTTGGGTGCTGCCTTCCAGTTCCACCAATTGGCGACTCTCAAAAGCTACGTCGCGATCGGCGGTTTGGTTATCTACGTCGCTTGTTTCGCTTTTGGACTCGGGCCCATCTTCTGGCTGCTGATTTCTGAGATTTATCCCTTAAAGGTCCGCGGTGCGGCCATGAGCGCGGTGACCGTAACCAATTGGGCATTGAACCTCGCGGTAGCGGTGACCTTCCTGACCCTGGTAGGAGTTCTGGGACACGCGGGCACTTTTTGGCTCTACGGCGTAATCGCGGTCGGCGCCTCGGTCTTTCTTTATCTGCTCGTGCCGGAAACCAAGGGCAAGAGTCTGGAACAAATTGAAGAGCACTGGCGGGCCGGGAAATCACCCCGAGCGTTATGAAAAAAGCTAATTTCACTTGCCGGCTATCGGAGAAAGCCACAGCCCTTCCGCATTTTTGGGAACACACTGTCGGCTGTGGGGATGCGCCGCTGGCTCTGCGCGCGGACTGGCAGCGACAACTGCGACAATGTCATGAGCATCGCGGTTTTCGCGCCGGCTTTCAGGGAGGCTGGCCTTATCAATGAAGGAGCCTCCATGTGTTTTGGTCGTTAACGGCGGCTCCTCGAGCATTAAGTTCGCAGCCTACCGAGTCAGCCATCCGTTGGAGCGGCGCGTTTCCGGGAAGATCGATCGGATCGGATCGGCCGGCACAATCCTAACTTTTACCAATGCCGCCGGGGGAGATGAGCAGAGTCGCGAGCTGACTGCCTCCGATCACAAGTCGGCCGCAAACTTTCTCCTCGATTGGTTCGAAGAGCAGATCCCATTCGAGTCCGTCCGAGCGGTGGGCCATCGCGTGGTGCACGGCATGCAGCACACCGCGCCTGAGCGGGTCACACAAGAGCTGCTCGACGAACTGCATCGTCTCACCCCGTTCGATCCCGAACATCTACCCAGCGAGATCGAGCTGATCGAAGCCTTCCGAAAGCGCCATCCACAATTGCCGCAGATAGCCTGTTTCGACACGGCGTTTCACCGCGACATGCCGCGCGTGGCGAAGCTGCTCCCCATCCCGCGGCGCTACGAGGCGGAAGGAGTGCAGCGTTACGGCTTCCACGGTTTGTCCTACGCCTATCTCATGGAGGAGCTGACGCGCCTCGGTGACTCCGCCGCTACGAAAGGCCGTGTGATTCTCGCGCATCTCGGCAACGGCGCGAGCATGGCCGCGGTCCGCGACGGCAAGAGTATCGACACCAGCATGGCCTTCACGCCGACCGCGGGCCTGGTCATGAGCACGCGCTCCGGCGATCTCGATCCGGGATTGGTTAATTACCTGGCGCGCACCGAGCAGATGACGGCGGCGCAGTTTCAAAAAATGGTGAACCAGGAGTCGGGCTTGCTCGGTGTCTCTGAGATCAGTTCGGACATGCGCGATTTGCTCGCCCACGAAGCAAAGGACGCCCGCGCAGCGGAAGCCGTGGCGCTATTTTGTTATCAGGCGAAAAAGTGGATCGGCGCTTTCGCGGCGGCGCTGGGCGGATTGGACTCGTTAGTCTTCAGCGGGGGAATCGGGGAAAGCGCGCCACTCATCCGCCAGCGGATTTGCGAAGGACTCGAATTTCTCGGCATCGACCTGAACGCCAGGAGAAATGCCGCGAACGACACCCTAATTTCCAACGACGCCAACGCGGTCTCCGTCCGAGTCATCCGCACCGATGAACAACTCATGATCGCCAGGTCAGTCGTCCGTCTTCTCAGTCTCAACAAATCATGAACACACTTACACCCGACTTGCTCGAAAAGATCGACGCCTACTGGCGCGCGGCCAATTATCTCTCGGTAGGCCAAATTTATCTTTTCGATAATCCACTCTTGAAACGCCCGCTCGCGATCACGGACGTGAAGCACATGCTGCTCGGCCATTGGGGCACGACGCCGGGGCAGAACTTCATCTACGCGCACTTAAATCGGGTCATTAAGAAATACGACCTGAATATGATCTATGTGTCCGGTCCGGGACATGGCGGACCCGCGGTCGTCGGCAACACTTACCTCGAAGGCACCTATAGCGAGATTTACCCGAACATCAGTGAGGACGAGGCCGGGCTGCAAAAGCTCTTTCTCCAGTTTTCCTTTCCTGGTGGCATTCCCAGCCACGCGTCGCCGGAAACGCCCGGCTCGATTCATGAAGGCGGCGAGTTAGGCTATTCGCTGAGTCATTCCTTTGGCGCGGTTTTCGACAATCCCGATCTCATCGTCGCTTGCGTGGTCGGCGACGGAGAAGCCGAGACAGGTCCGCTGGCCACGGCCTGGCATTCGAACAAGTTTCTCGATCCGGCCACCGATGGCGTGGTCCTACCGATTCTGCATCTCAACGGCTACAAGATTTCCAATCCGACGGTCCTCGCCCGCATCACCCGCGAGGAACTGGAACAGTTACTCCGCGGCTATGGGTGGACGCCGATCTTTGTTGAAGGTCATGAGCCGGCCCTCATGCACGAAGCAATGGCCACGGCGCTGGATTTGGCGGTTGAGCAGATCAAACAAATTCACGAGCGCGCTCGCACCAACGGCGACCTCGCACGACCGCGCTGGCCGATGATCGTGCTCAACTCCCCCAAGGGTTGGACCGGGCCGAAGGTGGTCGATGGCTTGCAGATCGAAGGAACATTCCGCGCGCACCAGGTACCGATCTCCGACCCGCGCGCTCATCCTGAGCATCTAAAGTTGTTGGAAGACTGGCTGAAGAGTTATCGACCCGAAGAACTCTTCGATGAGTCAGGCCGATTGAAAACGGAGCTGGCCGCGCTGGCGCCGAGAGGCGACCGGCGGATGGGCGCGAATCCTCACGCCAACGGCGGCATTCTGCTGCGCGATTTGCGGATGCCGGATT
Organism: Chthoniobacterales bacterium; assembly: GCA_013815325.1. Lineage (GTDB taxonomy): Bacteria > Verrucomicrobiota > Verrucomicrobiia > Chthoniobacterales > UBA10450 > Palsa-1392. The sequence goes on along the minus strand of JACDGM010000082.1, from coordinate 9,181 downwards.
TCTGCGATTACGCGGTCGACGTGCCGAACCCGGGCGTGCTCGGCATCGGCGACACGCATGTGCTCGGGCCGTTCCTGCGCGACGTGGCGAAGTTGAATCAAGACCAGCGGAACTTCCGCGTCTTCGGCCCGGACGAAACGCTCTCCAATGGCCTCGAAGCACTCTTCGGCACGACCAATCGCCAATGGGACGCCGCGACCGTGCCTAACGACCAATGGCTCGCGCCCGCCGGCCGTGTCATGGAAATGCTGAGCGAACACCAATGCGAAGGCTGGCTCGAAGGTTACCTGCTGACCGGCCGCCACGGACTCTTCAATTGCTACGAAGCATTCATCCACATCATCGACTCGATGTTCAACCAGCACGCCAAATGGCTGAAGATCACCGCCGGCTTGCCGTGGCGGCGAAAGATTGCGTCGCTGAATTACCTGCTCGCTTCGCACGTCTGGCGTCAGGATCACAATGGCTTCACCCACCAGGACCCCGGGTTCATTGACCACGTCGTGAACAAGAAGGCGGAAGTCGTGCGCGTCTATCTGCCACCGGACGCTAACTGCTTGCTTTCAGTGATGGATCACTGCCTGCGCAGCCGTCATTACGTCAACGTCGTCATCGCCGGCAAACATCCCGCACCGCAATGGCTCACGATGGATGCCGCGGTAAAACATTGCACGGAAGGTATCGGCATTTGGTCATGGGCGAGCAACGACCAGGACGTCGCACCCGACGTCGTCATGGCCTGCTGCGGTGACGTCCCGACGCTCGAGACGCTCGCCGCCGTCTCCATCATGCGAGAGCATTTACCCGAGCTGAAGGTCCGCGTGGTGAACGTCGTCGATCTCATGCGACTCCAGCCGCACAGCGAGCATCCGCACGGCTTGAGCGATCGCGATTTCGACGAGCTTTTCACGAAAGACAAGCCGGTCATCTTCGCCTTTCACGCCTACCCGTGGCTCATCCATCGACTGACTTATCGCCGCACCAATCACCACAATATCCACGTCCGCGGATACAAGGAAGAAGGCACCATCACAACGCCCTTCGACATGACCGTGCTCAACGAGCTCGACCGTTTCCATCTCGTCATGGACACCATCGATCGCGTCCCGCAGACCGGTGAAAAGGGCATCTATCTCAAGCAGCAGCTCCGCGACAAACTGATCGAGCACAAACGTTACATCGATAAGAACGGAGAAGACCTGCCCGAGGTCAGGAATTGGAAATGGGAGACGTCAGAACGAAAGGCCGTCCAGCCATGAGCGCGCATCACCATCATCGGCCCGCATCGGACCACGGCGGCCCTCCAGCAAGTCACCGTCCGTATTGGAAACGTGCGCGTACCGATTGGCGCCTATGGGTCGGGGTCATCCTGATGCTGGGGGCCCATGATTATCTATGTCATGACTCAGGATCTGGCCTGGCGGCCTCGCTCGAAGGCACACCCACCGCAACCGAGCGCCGTGGGAGGAGGGTAGCCCACAGACGCGAAAACTATCCATCATGAAAGACAGTGTCGACCCAACCAGGGTCCCTAAATCGGAGTCGGAGTCCAAGCGCGGCCTAACGAATACAGGCGTGATCGTCTCGGTGCGCGGCAGCGTTGTGGATGCGCGCTTCGATGAGAAACTGCCGTCGATTTCCTCGGTCCTGCGCGCGGGTGCAAAAAAGGAGATCGTCATCGAGGTCCTCGCGCAAAGTGACGCGCATCACGTGCGCGGGATCGCGCTCACCCCGACGCAAGGTCTCGCGCGCGGCATGGCGGTCGAGGATACGGGCGGGCCGCTCAAAGCGCCGGTCGGCAAAGGCATTCTCTCGCGCATGTTCGATGTCTTTGGCAACGCGATCGATCGTGAACCGGCGCCGACCGATATCCAATGGCGCTCGGTTCATCGCGATCCGCCGCCGCTGGATCGGCGTTCGACCAAGTCGGAGATTTTCGAGACCGGCATCAAGGTGATCGACGTGCTCGTGCCTTTGGAGCGCGGCGGGAAGGCCGGACTTTTCGGCGGCGCCGGCGTGGGTAAGACGGTGCTGCTCACCGAGATGATTCACAACGTGGTTTCACACCAAAAAGGCGTGAGCATCTTTTGCGGGATCGGCGAACGCTGTCGCGAAGGCGAGGAGCTCTATCGCGACATGAAAGCAGCCGGCGTCTTGCCGAACATGGTCATGGTCTTCGGCCAGATGAATGAGCCGCCGGGCAGCCGCTTCCGGGTCGGCCACGCCGCCCTAACGATGGCCGAATACTTCCGCGACGACGAACACCGCGATGTCCTGCTCCTGATCGATAACATTTTTCGCTTCATCCAGGCCGGCATGGAGGTATCCGGTTTGATGGGTCAAATGCCGTCACGTCTCGGCTATCAGCCAACGATGGGCACAGAGTTGTCCGGATTGGAGGAACGCATCGCGAATACGGATTCCGGCGCGATCACTTCCATCCAGGCCGTCTATGTGCCGGCGGATGATTTCACCGACCCCGCGGCCGTGCATACCTTCTCGCATCTCTCGGCGTCGATCGTCCTTTCGCGCAACCGCGCGAGCGAAGGACTTTTCCCGGCGATCGATCCGCTGCAATCGAGTTCCAAAATGGCGACGCCCGGAATCGTCGGCGACCGGCATTACAAACTCGCGCAGGAAATCCGGCGCACGCTCGCGCAACACGCAGATCTCAAGGACATCATCGCGATGCTCGGCCTGGAGCAGCTCTCGCCGGAGGATCGCAACGTCGTCGCCCGCGCGCGCCGCCTGGAGCGTTTTCTCACGCAACCCTTTTTCACGACCGAACAGTTCACGGGGATGAAAGGTAAACTCGTTAGTCTAAAGGATGCGCTCGATGGTTGTGAGCGAATCCTGAGCGACGAATTCAAGGACTACCCGGAGAGCGCGTTCTACATGATCGGATCGGTCAACGAAGCGAAAGCAAAAGCGAAACCTGCCGCCGCCAAGGCTGCGCCCGACGCGAAACCTCAACCGACACCAGCGCCAGCGGCCGTCGTATGAAACTCAAAATTCTCCTGCCATTCCAGGTCTTCGCCGAAAAGACCGATGTGTCACGCATCGTCGCGGAGACGCCCGATGGCTCATTCGGCCTTCTGCCCCAGCGTCTCGACTGCGTCGCCTCGCTCGCGCCCGGAATCCTGACTTACGAAACGGAGTCCGACGGCGAAGTTTTCGTCGCTGTGGATGAAGGCGTGCTGGTTAAAGCTGGCCAGGATGTCCTTGTCTCGGTGCGTCGCGCGCTGGGCGGAGCCGACCTCGGACAACTGCGCGACGCGGTGAAGAAGGAGTTCCTCAATCTCGACGAAGCCGAACGAAACGTCCGCTCGGTCATGGCAAAATTGGAAACCGGATTTCTCCATCGCTTCGCCAGCTTTCAAAATGAGTAACTCGCCTGACGATTCGCCCGATTTCGCAGAACAGATCGGCGCGAAAGCGTCGCGCAAACTGAAGGCGCGGCGCAATCCGAGCCCCGGCGTCTGGTTCGGACTCGGTATGATGGGATTGATCGGCTGGTCCGTCGTCGTCCCGACGTTGCTCGGTGCCGCACTCGGCATCTGGCTCGACAAACACCATCCCGGAAATCACCCGTGGACTCTCGCGCTCCTGGTTGCAGGACTGACGCTTGGTTGTTTGAACGCGTGGCGGTGGGTCGCCAATGAAGAGAAGGCGATGCGCGACGAGGAGGAGCCTAACGATGAATAGTTCATTTCCGTTTGTGCTCGCGGGGCTGGCCGGTCTTTTGCTCGGCGCGACCTTTTTCGGCGGACTTTGGTGGACGGTGCGCAAAGGTCTTACGGCCAAACAACCGGCGCTCTGGTTCCTCGGCAGCACACTGCTGCGCATGGGCATTGCGCTGGTGGGCTTCTATTTGTCGGCCGCGGCGATTGGAAACGCTTGCTGGCGTGCCTGGCCGGTTTTGTCATCGCACGCTTTATCGTGACATGGCTCACCCGCGCGCCTGTCGAAAATCACAACTCGCGAGCCCCGGAGGCCAGCCATGCGCCTTAGTCCCGATCAAATGATTTTTTGGCAGCACGGGTTTCTCAAACTCAACGGCACCATCGTCTTTACTTGGGCTCTTATGATCGTGCTCGCCGTCGGATCGAGACTCATCACGCGTAATCTAACGACCGAACTGGAACGCACCCGGTGGCAGAATTTCTTGGAAATCATCGTCACCGGGATCAACAAACAGATTGAAGAAGTCGGCCTGCGTCATCCCGAGAAATATCTCGGTTTTCTCGGCACGCTGTTTGTGTTCGTCGCCGTCTCCGCGCTTTGCACCATCATTCCTGGTTACGAACCACCGACCGCATCTCTCTCGACCACGGTGGCGCTCGCCCTCTGCGTGTTTGTCGCCGTGCCGCTCTTCGGCATCGAGGACCAAGGGATAGGCGGCTATCTCAAGTCCTACGCCGAGCCGACGATCATCATGCTGCCGTTTAACATTATCAGCGAGCTCTCGCGGACGCTTGCGCTGGCCGTCCGTCTCTTCGGCAACATGATGAGCGGAGCGATGATCATTGGCATTCTGCTCACGATCACGCCGTTCATTTTTCCGATCGTAATGACCGCGCTCGGCCTCCTCACCGGCATGGTGCAAGCCTACATCTTCAGCATTCTCGCCGCGGTTTACATCGCCGCGGCCACCCGCAAACGTCAACCCAAATTGGCGAAAGCAACCTAACCAACAAAGGATACACCTATGGATAACATGACTCTCATTGCAATGGCCTCGATCGTCACTGCCGGCCTAACGACTGGCATCGGGTGCATGATGCCGGCACTCGGCGAAGGCCGCTCGGTCGCGGCCGCGCTCACCTCCCTCGCACAGCAGCCGGACGCCTCGGCCACGATCACCCGCACGCTCTTCGTCGGCCTCGCCATGATCGAATCGACCGCCATTTACTGCTTCGTCGTCTCGATGATTCTGATCTTCGCGAATCCGTTCTGGAATCACGTCATCGCACAGGCGGCGGGAAAGTAATCGATGCTCATCGACTGGTTCACCGTCGGGGCGCAGGCGCTCAACTTCCTCATCCTCGTCTGGTTGTTGAGGCACTTCCTTTATAAACCGATCCTCAACGCGATCGACGCGCGCGAGAAGAAGATCGCCGCCGAACTGGCCGACGCCGCTGCCAAAAAAGCCGAAGCGAAAAAGGAGCGCGACGATTTCCAGCACAAGAACGACGAGTTCGACCAACAGCGCGCCGCGCTCCTGACCAAAGCAACAGACGAAGCGAAAGCCGAACGCCAGCGGCTCCTCGACGAAGCGCGCAAAGCCGCCGACGCCTTAGGCGCCAAGCGAGGTGAAACGTTGCGGAATGACGCGCAACACTTGAGCGAGGCGATCAGCCGCAAGACGCAGGAAGAAGTGTTCGCGATCACACGAAAAGCGCTGACAGATCTCGCGACGACAAGTCTCGAAGCGCAGATGACCGAGATCTTCACGCGCCGTCTGCGAGCGCTTGACGCAAAAGCGAAAGCCAGCCTCGGCGAAGCAATCAAGTCCGCCTCCGAGCCAGCGGTTGTGCGTACCGCCTTCGCTCTGCCCGCCGAGCAACAAGCTGCAATTCAAAAGGCGCTCAACGAAACCTTTTCGGCGGATATCAAACTTCGGTTCGAAACTGCGGCGGATTTGGTCAGCGGAATCGAGCTCACCGCGAACGGCCAAAAGGTCGCGTGGAGTATCGCAGGTTACCTGACGTCGTTGGAAAATGGCGTCGACGAACTGCTGAAGGAGAAGGACAAACCGAAGGTCAAGACCGAGGCAAAGACTAAACCGGAAACCAACGCGGAGCCTGATCCTGAAATTAAATCTGCGTCCAAACCTGAAGATAAGCTCGAGGGCAAGCCCGCAGCCAAAGCCGAGCCTGAACCGAAAGCCAAGACCGAGCCCAAACCGGAAGTGAAAGCTACGCCTAACGACTCGAAGCTCGCCGAAAAGAGCAAATGACCGAAGCGCCGGAAAATCTGCAGAGCGTCTTCGACCGCACGTTCGCTGGTATCGATCAGGCGCGGGAGGCGTTTGCGCCTTCGCTCACGCCACACGAAGTCGGCACGATCATCAGCGTCTCCACGGGTATCGCGCGCCTCGCTGGTCTTCCGAATGCGGGCTTTGAGGAGCTGCTCAAATTTCACGGCGATCTCTTCGGGATCGCGTTCAACGTCGACGATGACGAAATCGGCGTGGTGTTGTTAGGCGAATATAAGGAACTGCACGCCGGGGATGAAGTCGAGCGCACAGGCCGGGTCATGGATGTGGCCGTGGGTGAGGGATTGCTCGGGCGGGTGATCGATCCGCTTGGCCGATCGCTCGATGGCAATGGTCCGCTCTCCGCCACCGCGCGGTTGCCGATCGAACGTCCTTCTCCGCCGATCATGGATCGCGCGCCGGTCACGGTGCCGCTCCAGACGGGACTCAAAGTAATCGACGCGCTCATTCCGATCGGGCACGGACAGCGCGAATTGATCGTCGGCGACCGCCGGACCGGTAAGACCGCCATCGCGATCGACACCATTCTCAATCAAAGGGGTCGCGATGTTGTTTGTGTCTATTGCGCCATCGGGCAGCGTGCGTCGGCGGTCGCGAAAGCCATCGCCGGTCTGCGGGAAAAAGGCGCGATGGATTATACGGTCGTGGTCGTGACCGAGGGGAACGATCCGCCTGGGCTCGCTTACATCGCGCCTTATGCGGCGACAAGCATCGCGGAGCATTTCATGGAAGCGGCGCGCGACGTGCTAATCGTCTACGACGATCTCACGCATCACGCTCGCGCCTATCGCGAGCTGTCGCTCTTGCTTCGCCGGCCGCCGGGTCGCGAAGCTTTTCCGGGCGACATCTTTTACATTCATTCGCGGCTCTTGGAACGGTCTACTCATTTGCGCAAAGAACTCGGCGGCGGCTCGCTTACAGCGTTGCCGATTATCGAGACGGAAGCGCAAAATATTTCGGCTTACATCCCGACCAATCTCATCTCGATTACCGACGGACAGATCTATCTCTCGCCGTCGCTTTTCGAATTAGGCGTGCTGCCGGCGGTCGATGTCGGCAAGTCGGTTTCGCGCGTCGGCGGCAAGGCTCAGTTGGCCGCCTACCGAGCCGTGGCGGGCGATCTCAAACTCGCATACGCGCAATTCGAGGAACGCGAAACCTTCTCCCGCTTCGGTGCGCGCCTGGACGAGGAAGCGCGCAAGATCATCGAGCACGGACGCCGCATCCGCGCCTGCCTCGAGCAGCCGGAGTTCTCGCCTGTCTCGGTGCCCGAACAGATCGCCGTCCTGCTGGCTTTGACGGCGGGACTCTTCGACGACGTCCCGCTCGAACGCATGAAAAAGGCCGAACAAGCGCTCCGAGAATCCGCGGCCAAGATTCCGCCAGAAGTCATCAAACGTCTGAGCACCGCCGACAAGCTGAGCGACGAGGATCGTAAAACAATGACCGACATCGCCCGCCAAGCGCTCGTCGCATTTCATCCGAAGCCGAAGGCGGCAGACGAAAAGAAATCATGAGCAACACGACGGAAAGCCTGCGCCGAAAGATCGCCAGCGCCGGCGATCTCCAATCGGTCGTGCGCACGATGAAAGCCGTCGCCGCGTCGAGCATTGGGCAATACGAGAAATCGGTGAAGTCGTTAGGCGATTACTACCACACCGTCGAGCTCGGCTTGAGCGTCTGCTTTCGCGCCGCCGGCGCGGCCGCATCGGAAAAACCGAAGGCCGCCAGTTCGACCGGGCGATCCTCTTCGGCTCCGACCAGGGACTGGTGGGGCAGTTCAATGATGTCGTGACCGATTTCGCCGTGAAAACACTGGTCGGCCTAACGAACAAACCCCAGGTCTGGGCCGTCGGCGAGCGCGTCCAGGCGCGCCTGCAGGACGCCGGCTTGCAACCGATCGGAACTTTCGCGGTTCCGAATTCCGTCAAGGCCATCCCGCCGCTCATCGGACAAATGCTCATCGAGCACGAGAAGCATCACGGTCGAAACGAAGTCACCGAACTCCACCTTTTTTATAACCGGCCCACTTCCGGAGCGGGCTACGATCCCGTGACCCAGCGGCTCCTTCCATTGGACGAAACCGGGCGCCGCAATCTGGCGAAGCTTCCTTGGCCCGGGAAGAATCTGCCCGAGGTTCTCGGCTACGGAACGGCGACCCTGCGCGCACTCATCCGCGAATATCTCTTCGTCTCCCTTTTCCGCGCCTGCGCCGAATCGCTCGCGAGCGAAAACGCCAGCCGCCTCGCCGCCATGCAGCGCGCCGATAAAAACATAGACGAACTTCTGGCCACTCTCCAAGGCAGCTTCAATCGCCTCCGACAGAGCAGCATCGACGAGGAACTCTCGACGTAATATCCGGCTTCGACGCGCTATCGATCGACGATCGATAGAAAATTGGAGGCGAGGGGAGTTGAACCCCTGTTGACATTCTGAGCCTTCGCAAATATCTGCGCCAGAGTGAGCAACAACATCTGAAAACATCCTAGACACGGGGAAACGTTGTCATTATAGTTGTCACCTATGGCATCGCTTCGCAGGAAACAAACATCGGCGTATTGGTGGGCTTGCTTCGCCTTGCCGAATGGAGCGCGCCGACAGCGCAGTACGAAAGAAAAGGACAGGCGGCGCGCACAGAAAATCGCCGACGCTTGGGAAGACGCGGCGCGGCGCGCGATCACCGCGCGGCAAATGCAAAAAGTCGTCACGGAAATGTACCGTGACATCATGGGCGAAGGACTGCCGTCGAGTACAGTGCGCGGCTACTTCGACGCATGGCTGAGTCGCAAGCGCGGCGAAACAGCGGCGACTACGCTAGCTTTCTACGAAGGGAAAGCGGAGCGCTTTCTCGCGTGGCTCGGCGAGCGCGCCGACAGCGAGCTTGTGCGAATCGTTCAAGCTGACGTGCTAGCGTTTCGCACGTCCGAAGCGGCGCGCGTCAGCGCAGCAACGGTGAATCACCAAATCAAATTTCTCCGCATGGTGTTCGCTCAAGCCCGACGCGACGGCTTGCTTGCGGAGAACCCCGCCGAAGACGTGAAGACTTTGAAACGTGTCGGACACAGCAGCCGCCGCGCGTTCACGATTCCAGAATTACAGCGATTGCTTGACGGTGCCGATGCCGAGTGGAAAAGCCTGATTCTTTTCGGCCTCTACACCGGCCAACGACTCGGCGACCTTTCG
>JACDGM010000169.1 GCA_013815325.1 Chthoniobacterales bacterium | reverse complement strand
TTGCACACCACCCAGCCGAACCCCGACCGTCAGGAGGTCGCCGAGGCCGTTACGGTGTGATCATCAACCCGTGGGGATCGCCGCCGAAGTTCTACGGGGATTCGGACAACCTCCGATGCCCCCCCGGATGTAGCCAAAATGTAGCCACGATCTTGCGGCGGGCATCGGAGCGGTGAGGAAGCCGGCGGAAGTGCCGATTCGACGCCTCGGCGAGTTTGCCGCTGCCAGAGCCAAAAACCGGCACTAAACGGCGAGAAACAGTATGCGCCCGACGGGGGTCAAACCCGCGACCTTCGGCTTGAAAGGACGGGCGGCGTACGCACGGGGAGCGGGATCGCGGCGGCGATGTGACCTAAATGCGACCCAATTTCTGGTCGCTCAGCCCCTCGCTGCTTCGACGCCGTCGATCAATTCTCTGGCCAGAATCGAGACCGACGCGGCGACGTTGTCAGGCTCTCCGACCCCCTCCTCGACCCGGCCTGCCATGAGCGAGCCGATTGAGTCCGGGGCGGCAAACAGGTCGTTCAAGAAGACGAGCGCCTGCCTTGCTACCTCCGCGGAACGCGGGTCCGCAAGCAGCACCTGGAAGCCCTCCACCATCTCCGCCGTCTCGGTCGCAACCAACAACCGGTAGAGGTCGTGTGCGTCCTTGTCGCTTAGACGTCCGAGGTCAGACTGACGCTCGCCCCGCTTGTGGGCCTTGCTCACGGCAAGTGCCGCGGGGCTCGCGACTTTGACTTTGATCCGCCGCTGGTCATCTTCTCCAAGCGCCTCGACCCAAAGCTCTCGGTTGTCGATCACCGCGGCCTCGAGACCAGCCACCTTCCGGGCAGCGAGTGAGGAGTGCGGTGGAATCTGGGCACTGCGCCGGCCTTTGGAAGGAACCATCGACTCGGGTACCAAGAGATCGACCGGAATCCCGTCGGCGCTGAGCCATTCGCCCGGTTGACCGCCCTCGAGGGTGCGCTGAAAGCCAGCTTTGCTCATCACCTCCTCCAGCAACGGACTGTCCTCTAGCTGCGACGGATCGAGCGCGAGGTCACTGTCCTTGGTGCGCGTGGCGATCGGGACGTCGGCTTCGCCCGTGTAGACATAGACGGCGTGGGCACCGATCAGGATGACGTTGTCGCCATGGTCGGTGAGCGCCTCGAGAGCGTCGATGAGCGCGCGGCGGCTCGCCATGTAGAGTTCATCCACGCCAATCAGCCTCGTTTGCGCTCATCCAGGCGATCAAGTTCTTGCCCTCGGCAGGGTACCGGCCAGATCCGGTCAACAGGTCAACCGCGGTTTGGCTGAGCGCGGCGTAGCGGGCCCCCGCCTCCTCATCAACGCGAGCAAATACAACGTCGTCGAACGGGCGCGCCAAGAGCACGTTTGCGGCACCGCCCTGATGGAGACCAAGCGACTCCGCGAGGTCGTCGGGGTTGGGGGTGAAGATCGTTGCCAGCCGCGGGGCTGCTAGTTCAGTCACTCGCCGTGCACTCAGCGCGCCGGTGATCGCATATTCGGCTTCGCTCCCGAGAAGCTTTTCGACGACCCGCTCAGGCCCGCGCGGCTCTAGCGCCGCGGTGACCTGATTGGAGCCTTGAAAGCTGTAGTCCTCACTCCAACGCAGTAAGAGATCGGGCCATTTCACCGCGACTACTTCGCCACCCTCAGCTCGACTGATCAGTGCCTCCTTGTCAAGAAAGTCGATCGTGCGGTAGGTCGAGCCGAGTGAGGCGCCCGAGCGCTTGGAAAGCTCACGGACGCCGAGGGGCGGCTTGAAATCGACGAGAGCTCGGACGACCCGCGCTGCCGGCTTTCCACGTAGCGTGCGCGTCTCGCGCTCCGGGCCGCGCCAAGGATCGGCGGAGGCACCAGCTGTCTCGAGGTAGATGGCCGGGCGCTCAAGCACGAACCGCAGATTTCCAGTCGCGTCCATATATGACGCGCCGGCCTCTGCCAGCAGCGCTCGTGAGCGCGGAGCAATATAGCGGCTGACTACCAGCGGCGGTCCGAAAGGAGCTTCGGCTGCGATCGGAGTTGCCTGCTGGAGCTGCGTGAGGACTGCGGGCACATCGCGAGCATTCAACGTCGTCTTGGCCTCGACGAGGATCATCGCCACGACGCCATCGGGGGCGGTAACTCGGAGACGAGCGTCGGGCCGGTAGCGGCCGAATTTTGGCTCCACGGTCAGATCCACGTTCCAGGACTCGGGCAGGCGTGACTTGAGATCTCGTCCAAGCAACTGCAGTAGATCTGCCTCGCTGGTTGGCCTCTCGACGGCTGGCATGTTCCACATATTAGCATGTTCCGTTGTCAACGGAACAGTGGTATTTATGGAACGGCCAGAGGTGCCAACACGCTTGCTCCGCTCTGGGCCTCAGTTATGACCTCATTGTTCCAGCTTGGATGAGATTCCGGTGGAACGGAACCCGGCATTTTCTGGAACGCAACCTTGCGCAAATAGAACTCGTCGATGGCGTCAACCCGGGTGAAGATCGCCTGCAGGAACTTGCGGTCGAAGACGAGGCGGAAGTTGTCGATCGTGTTGTTCCTCGCCTGCTCGGAAAGGTCGTGTCCGCAACCCAAACTCTTCTCGATCTAGTCAAGGAGATAGTGGCGACGGCGATCCTCATAGACAGGGCGCTGAGTTTCTTCCGTTCGGACACTGGCCATGTACGCCAGCCGGTGGCATCCTCTTGCCTATCCTGGACCCGCCCTTCCTCGACCATGTCGGCCTCGCCGCTGCCCCCGCCCAAATCGAAAAGTTGGGCTTTCACCTCACTCCGACCAGCGGCGTCGCCGCTCACGCCCGGATCTTCTTTGAACGTAGCTACTTCGAGGTGACCCCTCCAGCCGAAACTGGCGATGGCCTACTCGGGGCGAAGGGATGGTTCCTGCGGACTGCGGATCCCGGCAAGGCGGCGGAGGTCCTGCGAGGCGATGGAATTTCGGTGATCGGTCCCAGACGCTACGAGGGAGGGGATGGGATCTGGCTCGACGTGACGATCGAGCACGGGAATCCGGCCCTGCCGATCCTCACCCGGCGCCTGGATAAGCCGGCAGATGTGTGGCCGCCTCCCGAAGCGTCGAACCATGCCAATGACGTGACGCGGCTCTCCGCGGTGCACCTCGAAGCGAAAGACCCAGCCCATGTCGCCCATATCCTCGAGACCATCGGCGCCCGCGCCGGCCGGAGCGGGACATTCGAGCTTGGCAGTGGAAGCAGAGTCGTCGTCCAAGAGTCCCGAGATGGACGGGAGGGCCTGATTGCCCTCGAACTCGACCGATCGGATCAACCACCGCTGACGCTGGAAGTCAGTCCCGTCTGATCTTCAGGCCGCTCCGTCGATTCGGTCTGTAGACGGAAGATGGCCCGGATTGAAAGGAGGCGAGACTGGCTGCTTCCGATTAGCTTATTGTCGAGTGCGCAGACTTGCTCGTCGAGCCATCCTCGCATTTGGGATCTATGCCGCCCTCCTGCTCGCGGTCGTCATCGCAGGATTCATCGGCCAAGCGGTCGGGATCTGGGCCGCCGTTCTCTGGGTAGTCGTGGTCATCGCCGCCGTCGTGCTCTACGTACGGCGACGACGGGAGAAAGCGGCTGCATCTTGATGCAATAATGCGGTTATGTCGAAGACCCGAACGACCGTCACCCTCGACGACGACGTCTTCCGCGCCGTCAAGATCAAGGCTGCGCGCACCGGCAAGCGCGACTCGCAGGTGATCGAGGAGGCCATACGCCGCGACCTCGGCCTCGACGAGATGGCCGAGATCTGGGCCAAGGTCACGCCCGCCACAGAAGAGCAAGGCATGGATCTCGCCACCGACGAGCTTCGCGCGATGCGCAAGGAGAGGCGTGGCGAGGGCGGTACTTGACCCGGGCGTCCTCGTCTCCGCGCTGATCACCCCCACGAGGTTGTCCGAAATCTCGTAGAACTTTGAACGGCGGTCCCTCCCGCCCCGTCCGCTGCCATCGGCAGCGTTCTGGGCGCTTGAAGTCCAACCGAGACAGGAGGAACCGCCATGAAGAAAGTAC
>JACDGM010000081.1 GCA_013815325.1 Chthoniobacterales bacterium | reverse complement strand
ACAGTGCGGTTTGGGTGGCTCTGAGCGGGTTTCAACTCCCCTCGCCTCCACCGATTTCCAAGGTAGCGAATCGAATCCATACCAACACTGGGGTGAGATCGATAGGGATCGCCATCGGGCGCAGCGCCTGCCGAATATGAGACGCTCGGGAACTTGGCTTAGGCAACTAAAGCCACCCACCTTCGAAGCCGGCCAAGCGGAGACCCTTTACGATGTAGCGATTCTTACGCAGCAAATCCCAGATCAGCTCTGTACGAAAGTTCTCGATCATGAGCACCATGATGCCTTGGTCGAGCGCGTAGTAGCCATCTGAAATCCACATCTCTCCTTTGTCGTCGAGCAAAGTAGGATTGAAGCCGCTTGGCATGTGATAGTTCAAGATCACGCGCGGATAGGCGTGCATGAGATGGCGAAAACCTTTCATGGCCAGGGCTGGTGTGAAAGGCAGCGAAGCGACCGCGGCCGACGGCATAAGAGTGCCATCGTCTGGACCATCGGGCACGCCGCGGGCGGCGTAACCGAGCGCCGGGTAGCGTTTTTTGCCTACCTTTACGATCCGATTGCTCGGACCATCTCCGGCACTAAGTCCCCAACAGTTTTCGCCGTAACCTGTGAAGCCGCGTTTGTTCTCGACCGCGTATTGCCGCTGGATGAACGCCGCGCGCCGGGTGTTCTCGAAGTAATCGCTTTTGTGTTCGCGCATGAACTCATCCCGGATGCCGCGGAAATCGATCCAGGCTTGCGGAAAATGATGAGTGAAGAGCGGACCGGCGTAGAGGAAACTCTTGCCATACAGTGTCCGCCATTCATAGGTCGCCGTCCATGCTCGATAGTTCTGAAGAGAGAGTGGATAGGTCGGAGAAGCCAAGCCTAACAAATATAGGAGTATCCCTTCGTTATAACCTTGCCAGCGATCTGGTGCGAAGCCTTCACCGGGCTGCCACGCCATGGCCATGGCGTCGCCTTTGTTGAGCGCCCAGGTCCATTCAATCCGCCGGTAAAATTGTTCGACGAGAGCGCGGAGTTCTTTCTCCTCTTTCGCCTTTCCCTTGAAGTAACTACTGGCGACGAGCATGCCGGCCAGGAGCAACGCGGTATCGATGAAGGAGATTTCGCACTTCCAGGCGCGATGTCCGGTTTTGAGGTCGAGAAAGTGATAACAAAACCCGCGGTGACCGATCGTCTCGAAAGTTGCGCCCGGCGGCCCGCCGACGAAGAAGCGCAGAGTGACGAGAGAACGCGTGAGCGCCTCGCTGCGCGTGATCCAGCCGCGTTCGACTGCGCCGGGATAGCAGGAAAGAGCGAAGCCGACCGCGGCGATGCTGGCAGGCGAGCCGACGCGCGATGTATCGGAGACCAGCCCGTTCTTTGGATTAGCCCGCAGCAGGAAATAATCGAAAGCCGCCCGCTGCAGGTGATCGAGAATGGATTCGTCGCTGGGCATGGAGTCAGTCTTTTAACTTGATCGCGGCGATGCCCAGCGGAGGCACCGCGACGTTGAGTTCAAGCCGATGTACCTGGTAATCGAACTCCAGTTTCTCCGTGATCATTTTCGAAGCTTTCTTGAGTGCCCCTAACGCGTCGGTCGAGAGGTATTCCGGCGATCCGATCTCTTCCCAGCGACGTCGGGCGTTGGCATGGTCGTGATCGATGCGACGGAGTCGCGCTCTTGCTGGCGCTTTCGTTAGGTTCTCCAAGGTTATGTGGACGTCCTCCATCTTTATAGGATGACGAGGTAGCGCGAAGTTCGTGATAAGGATCGTAACGGCTTTCTTGTTCCTAACCACCGAGACATCAACCGTGTCGTGGTGACCTCGGACAGTCAGCGCCTCGTCGCCGAGATCATGAAGAAGCTCGTAGGCGCGATAAGCGGGCTTGGCGATGCCGTTGATGGTAATGAGGCCAAAGCCACCCTGGAAAGGCTCCGAGGGGAAATAGTTCTCTTCGAAGATATCCGAAAAAGTCCAATAGCTATAACACTCGACCAATCCTTGCGCTTCCATGATAGTCTTCACAATAAAGGCGGCCGCGTACGGTTCGTCGTGCATCTTATCGCGCGGATTGGAGGATGAGTTCCACTCGGTGTAAAAGAGCGGCTTACCTTTTGCCTGCTTTTTGGCCTTGGCGGCTTCCTCGCGCAGAATGCTCCGTTTACTCTCGGCTAACTGTGTCTCCGTGTCGTCGCCCGGACTGCCGAACGCGTCGGTCGGGTAATGGTGCGTGCTGACAAAATCGATGGGCAGTTTTTGTTTACCGCAGAAGTCGAGAAAATCAGGTATCCAGGCATTCTTCGCCGTGACCGGACCGCCAACGCGGAGCGAGACATCGACGCTTTTCAATGCATGTGAGGTATACTGGTAGAGTTTGAAATAATCGGACTTCTTACCGGTGCCGAAGGCCTTTAAGTTAGGCTCGTTCCACACTTCGAAGAACCACTGACTCACTTCCTTCAGCCCGTAACGTTCCACCCAGTGCTGCGCCAGTTTACCGATCAGGGTAGCCCAAGCATCGTAATCACGAGGCGGGGTGACGTTGGCGTTATAATGGAACGCCGTCTTACTTCCCGAAGAGAGGCCGCTCGGCATAAAGCTGAGCTCGACCAGCGGTTTCATGTCGATCGAGAGAAGGAAGTCGAAAATCTGATCGGTGTTAAAGAATGAGTAGAGCGGTTGGTCGTTCTCGATCAGGAACGTGCCCATGTCATCATCGAGAATGCCGTGAAAGCGCACGTGTCGAAACCCTAGCTCTTTCCGGCAGCGCCGGAGCTGTTCCTGCCAGTCCGCGCGCAGGGCTAACGTCGCATGACCACTCCCAACCGTGTGCTCCCAGTAATGGGGAAAAGCCTTCTCCGAGCCCGTGCAATCGCAGGTAAAATTTGCTTTGTTCATGGTTATTGTTTCTACCTCCGTTTGCTGATGCGTTTTCAGGACGCAAGATTCTTGCGTTTACTGTTTAGTGACAAAGGAAACCTTTATTCGTTAGGGCGTTTGGATTTCGACGAAATGTTCCCTTTGATCGTCGACTAGAGGAATGGTGTCCCGCTGAAGCATTGCGCCGTCGAGTTGGATGGTCTGGGCCGGTAAGTTGTCGGTCCGCGTCAAGGTGATGTGATAAACCGTCCGCCGATAACGGTAGTGGATTTTGTAACCGTTCCACGCGGTGGGGAAACGCGGGAGGAGGCGCAATTGATCGCCTTCCAGTCTTACGCCGAGCAATGTTTCGATGAGCAGGCGGTACATCCAGCCAGCCGAGCCAGTATACCAGGTCCAGCCGCCCCGGCCGGCGTGTGGCGGGACCGCATAAACGTCGGCGGCAATGACGTAAGGCTCGACTTTGTAGGTCGCTATCTCGGCCGCGGTCGCGCTGTGGTGGATCGGGTTGAGCAGGTCAAAAATTTTCCAGGCGCGGGCATTTTCGCCGAGAAGCGCGAAAGCCATCGCGGTCCAGATCGCGCCATGCGTGTACTGGCCGCCGTTCTCGCGCACGCCTGGGATGTAGCCTTTGATGTAGCCGGGGTTAAGCGCGGATTTGTCGAATGGCGGATCGAAGAGCTGGATGAGCTTGGCGTCGCGCCTAACGAGTCGTGCATTGACTTCTTCCATCGCCTGACGCGCGCGCGCAGGCTTGCCGGCGCCGCTGATGACAGACCAGCTTTGCGGCAGTGAATCGATCTGACATTCGGGGTTGGTCTTCGAGCCGAGCGGAGTGCCGTCGTCGAAATAAGCGCGCCGGTACCACTCGCCGTCCCAGGCGTTTTTCTCGATGTTCTTCTGCAACTTCTTCGCTTCGCTGAGACAGAGATCGGCGAAATCAACGTCCTCTCGCTCGCGCGCGAGTTCGGCGAAGCGCGTAAGCACGTCGTAAAGGAAAAACGCCAGCCAGACGCTTTCGCCGCGTCCTTCGTTGCCGACGAGATTCATGCCGTCGTTCCAATCGCCCGCGCCCATCAAGGGCAGACCATGCGCGCCGAAATGCAGCCCGTGCCGGATCGCGCGCACACAATGTTCATAAAGCGTGGCCGATTCCTGCGAACGATTCGGCAGATCGTAGTAGGCCTCCTCTTCCGGCATGACCGGCCGCGCTTCGAGGAAGGGAACCATTTCATCGAGCACGCCGCGATCGGCCACGCAGTGGACGTAACGGCAGGTGACATACGGCAGCCAGAGATAGTCATCGGAAAAATGCGTGCGCACACCGCGACCCGACGGCGGATGCCACCAATGCTGCACGTCGCCTTCCCGAAATTGCCGGCTGGCCGCGCGGAGCAATTGCTCGCGCGTGAGCGCCGGCTCCGCGTGGACCAACGCCATCACGTCCTGCAACTGATCGCGAAATCCGTAGGCCCCGCCGGATTGATAAAACCCGCTCCGACCCCAGAGCCGGCAGCCGATCGTTTGATAAAGCAGCCAGCCGTTCGCCATCGTATTCACCGAGGGATCGGGCGTGTCGACGTTGATCGCGCCTAACGTTCGATTCCAAAATTCGTGCATGGCCGAACGCGCCACGCGCCTCGCGTCGGCCCCGCGGAAACGCTGCACGAGATCGTGCACTTCGCCGAGACTGCGGCCCACGCCGAGACGAAAACAGGTTTCACGTTCGTGGCCGTCGGCCAGATCGAAGGTCACCCGCATCGCGCCGCAGGGATCGAGACCGGCGCCCGCTTTTCCAGAGAGCCGGGTGCGGCGGAGCGCGGCAGGCTGCGCGAGAGTCCCGTTGCGGCCGAGGAATTCCTTGCGATCGCCAGTGAGCGAACGTGTGGGTTCGTTAACATCCAGAAAGGCAATACGGTCAGGAAATTCCGTATTGTAAAAATTGCGCGCCAGGAGAGCGCCGGTTTTTAGATCCACCTCGGTCTGGACGTTGAGCAGCGTCTTCTGGCGCAAATCGCCGAGCACCCATTCCCAATAACCGGTGAGTGAAATTCTCCGCGGCTGGCCGGAGACGTTGCGCATTTTAAAAACGGCGAGCTTCACCGGCGCATCGATTGCCACGTAAATCCACAGCTCGGAGACGATGCCGTTCTCGGTGTGCTCGAAAACTGAATAGCCGAAGCCATGACGGATGACGTAAGGCGTCGCGCCACGCGCCGGCCCGGGCGTGGGGGACCAGAATTGCCCGGTCTCCTCGTCGCGGATGTAGAACGCTTCGCCGGTCGTGTCGCGGACGGGATCGTTATGCCACGGCGTCAGTCGGAATTCGTGCGCGTTTTCGAACCAGCTATACGCGCTGCCCGTTTCCGAAACGACCGTGCCTAACGATGGATTCGCGAGCACGTTCACCCACGGCGCGGGCGTCGTCTCGCCCGCCTCGAGCGTGATCACGTACTCGTGACCGTCGCGCGTAAAGCCGCCGAGCCCATTCTTGAAAACCAACTCGCGCGCTTCGAGCGGCGGCGAGAAATCAACCCAGGCCGGCCGTGTCGCCTCGAATGCCGGCACGGGTGGCTCGAGCAAGGTGCGACGTTCAAGTTGCTCGAGGAGCGTGCCGTTCTCATCGTCGAGCACGACGCGCGCGATCGATTGCAGAAGGACGCGGTCGTCGTTCGGAATCTGCTCCAGTCGCCTAACGAATATGCCGCCCGGTTGATCGAGCATCTGCGCTTCGCTCCCGGCGGCGATCAGGTCGGTGATCTGATCCTGCGAATTTTGCCGGTAAACCGAGACGTCTTCGTTCAGGATGACGAGCTCGACTTTCAACCCTTTGGTTCGCCAATAGGAATGCGCCTGAACCAGTTGCCTAACGATCTCGATTTTCTCGCGATCGGTGATGCGCAAGAGGACGACCGGCGCGTCGCCTGAAATGCCGTAACTCCAGAGCGCGCTTTGGCCACGGCGATTGTCGAGCAGCACGCCGGGCGTCGCGCGGCGCGCCGGATCGGCGAAAATAATCGCGCCGGCCAGCCGCGCGTAAAGTTGCGCTTCCGCTTCGGTGGCGTTGAGCTGGCGGAGCGTTACCTGGTTATGCGTCCAGGCGAGATCGAAGGCGCGGGTGGCAATGCGCGAGTGCTGATATTTTTCCACGAGCGCAGCGGCGGTGGCGCGATCTTCCGCCATGCCCGTGACGAAATCGAGCACCGCGGTTTCGTTAGGCTGAAGTACGACGGTGCGGCGCAACGCGACGATCGGATCGAGCACCGAGCCGTCGGTGTTCGAGAGCAATCCCGGTTTCTGCAAGGCCGCCGGACTAACGAGTGTGCCGTCGCGCCCGACAAAGCACACGCGATCGGTCTCGCAGGAAATCTCGCCCTGCAAGCCGCCCTGGCCCACGAGCAAATGGAGCAGCCACGGCGGTTTTTCTTCCGCGGTCCGCGCCCGCCGCGTGCAGAGAATGGCCGAAAGCGCGCGTTGAAATTCGGTTTGCACGAACAAGTTGCTGAAGGCCGGATGAGCCGCGTCCGCCGCCGCGTCGGCGATGACGACTTCGGCGTAACTCGTCAGCTCGATCATCCGCGCCATGCCGCCGTGATTCGTTAGGCTGATGCGCCGCAATTCCACATCGTCCTCCGGCGACACGCTCAGTTCGGTATGCAACTCGAGACTGCCGCGCCGCTCGCGAAATTCCGCGCGCGCCTGGGTGAAAATCGCTTCGTAATTTTTCGTGGCGAGCAAAGTCGGCTGATAGGCGGCCGACCAAAATTCGCCCGACTGCACATCGCGCACGTAAATGAACGAGCCCCAATTATCACGCGTCGCATCCTCGCGCCAACGCGTCACCGCCAGATCACGCCAACGACTGTAGCCGCCGCCGGCGTTCGTGACCGCGACGTGGTAATGGCCATTTGAGAGCAATTGCACTTCCGGCGTGCGCGTGTTCGCGCTTGGGAAAATGCGCATGACGTCTTCGGTTTCGCGCAAGCGCGGCCGCGTGTCTTCGACTTCGAGATCTTCCGGCAAAACGCTCGCTTCGGTTGTTGGCAAACGCTCCTGGAGCAAGAGCTCGGCCGCCTTGAGCAGCGAACGCGACATGAAACGCCGTTGCATCGGCTGCTCGCGCAAGAGCGAGAGCAACGCGAGAAAACTCATTCCCTGGTGATGCGCCATGTAGGAACGCACGGTCGCGCTCGTCTCGCCCGGCGGCAGCCGTGAGGGCGTGTAATCGACCGCTTCGTAAAAACCGAAAGCGCCTTCGCGTTTTTCGCGCGCGAGCCGCTGTAAATTTTCGCATGCTTCGTGCGGCGCCACCATCAACGCCATCACGGTTGCGTAAGGCGCGATGACGAGATCATCCGCGAGCCCACGCTTTAACCCGAGACCAGGCACGCCAAACGCGCGGTATTGATAATTGTGCTGCGCATCAATCAGCGCATAGCCGGACTCGGAAATACCCCAGGGCACGTCGCGCGATTTGCCATACTCGATCTGCAGCCTGACGGCCGCGGCGCAGGCGCGTTGCAGGAGGGTGTCGGGATAATCCGGCATCACCAGCAGCGGCATCAGATATTCAAACATCGAGCCGCTCCAGGAGACGAGAATCGGCTCGCCGCGCGGCGCGACGAGGAGCCGGCCTAACGAGAACCAATGCTCCTGCCGCACCTGTCCCTGCGCGATTGCGACGTAGCTGCCGAGGCGTGCTTCCGAGGCGAGCAAATCGTAGAAGCTGAGGTCGCGCCGGCTCTCGCTCACGTTGTAACCAATCGCGAAAAGTTCGCGCGCGGGGTCGAAAAGAAAGCTGAAATCCATCTCCGCGAGCTCATCGACCTGTGCGGCCAGCGTCTCGAGTTTGCCCACGAGCTCGCGCGCGGACGCCCCGGCTTCGTCGGAATTTTTTACGAACGCGCGGAGGGAAAGATTCTCGCGCGCGGCCGCGAAGGGGCGCAGCTCGTTGAGATGCTCTTGGCAATCGCGACGCAACACCTGCGCCCAGGCTTTGGCCTCTTCGTCGCCACTCGTTAGGGCAGCGGCAGTTTTGGCCACCCCTTCGAGCAACGCGATCGCGTCCGGCAAAGCCGAGGGCGTTTGTCCGAGGGCGGCGTCGAGCTGCGCGGTTTCGCCGGCGAGGTTTCCGCCCATCGCGAGCGTGTCGCGCAAGCCGGCGAAAATTTGCGGATCGTAGATTTTTTCCTCCGCCAGCCCGCGCAAACCGCAGCCGAGGGTCAGGAGATGGCCGGCGAGATTGCCGCTGTCGACCGTGGAAACATAATGCGGCAGGAGTGGCTGAAGCGAGCGCGTGTCGTACCAGTTATAAAAATGGCCTCGATGCCGGACCAGCCGCTGCAAAGTCGCGATCGTCGCCTCCGTGCGTGTGAGTAATTTGCCTAACGACAAGTAGCCGAAGTCGCGCGCGGCCAGGTTCGCGAGGAGCGCGAGGCCGATGTTCGTGGGCGAAGTGCGCGAGGCGATCGTGGGAAGCGGTTCTTCCTGGAAATTATCCGGCGGCAGCCAATTCTCTTCCGCGGTGACGAAGGTCTCGAAAAAATGCCAGGTCTTGCGCGCCGTCCGCCGGAGAAAGGCAACTTGCTCGTCGCTCAAATCCGGTTTGGGCAAACCGAGCGGTTGACTGATCCACCGCGCGATCGCGGGCGCGAGCAGCCACAAAACAAAGTAAGGAAGCGCAACTGCAAGCAGTTCCGGCTGCCGCCAGCCCACCAGCGCCGTCCCGCCGAGCGCAACCAGCGGCGCGATCCACATCGTTAGGTATGAGCCGATCAGACTTGTGCGAGCCGTGCGGGCGACGTCACTCGAGGTGCGCCATTCGAGGAAACGGCGGCGCGTGATCAAGAGTCGCCAGAGCGTCCGCCCGATCGCATCGAAGCTGAGGAGCGCGTCGTAAGGCAGAAAGGCCAGGGTCAATCCGATCTGCCCGCCATTGCGCAACGCGGACGAAAGCGTGGCACGCCAATGCAATTTCCACGGGAGCGTTGCCGGTTTGCGGAATGCCTCGACGACTACAGAAAAAAATCCGGGCAACGCGACGCTTGCGACCACTGCGGCGGAGGCGAATCTTCCAATCGTCGGCAGGAGCAGCCAGCTGCCTAACAATAAAAAAAGCAGCGCGATCGGAACCAAACTGCGCCGCAGGTTGTCGAAAATTTTCCACCACGACAGCCCCGAGATGGGATTCCGGCGCCGGCCGGCCGCGCCCGGCGCCCAGGGCAAAAGCCAGCGCGCAATCTGCCAGTCGCCGCGCATCCAACGATGCCGCCTAACGACATCCACTTCGTAGCGTGCCGGAAATTCTTCGTAAAACTGGATGTCGCTGACCAGCCCACAGCGCGCGTAAACCGACTCGAGCAGATCGTGACTGAGAATCCGATTATCGGGGAAGCGGCCGGCGAGGGCGCGCTCGAAAGCGTCGACATCGTAAATGCCTTTGCCGATGAAGGAGCCTTCGCGAAAAAGGTCCTGGTAAACATCCGACACCGCGCGCGTATAGGGATCGATCCCGACCTCGCCAGCGTGCAGCCTAACGAACCAGGAACGCCCCGCGCTCGGCAGGTTGATATCGACGCGCGGCTGGAGCAGTCCATAGCCTTCCACGACCACGCCGTGCGCATCGAATTGCGGACGATTGAGCGGATGCGCCATCGTGCCGATGAGCTGGCGCGCGGATTCGCGCGGCAATTGCGTGTCGCTGTCGAGCGTGATGACATATTTGATCGACGAAAGAATGGCGCGATCGCCGATCACCGCAGCGAAACATTCCTCGCAGCTGCCGCGCAAAAACGCGTTCAACTGCATGAGCTTGCCGCGCTTTCGCTCGTAACCCATCCAGACATTTTCGGAAGCGTTCCAGCAGCGCGGACGATGGAAGAGAAAGAAAAGATCATCCCGGCCGCCGGCGTATTTTCGGTTCAGCGACTCGATCCCGGCGCGCGCGCGCTCGAGCAATGCGGCGTCGTTAGGCAAGCTTTCCGTTGGCGCGTCGTCCCAGTCGGTCAGGAGCGCGAAATGCAGGTGCGGATCGCGATTCGCGAGATGATGAATCTCGATCCTCTCGAGCAGCTCATCGATATTCTCCGAGCTCGCGAGCAGCGTGGGCACGACGACCATGCTGCCGCTCTCCGGCGCGATGCCGTGGCTGTAATCGAGACGCGGCAAAAGGCTCGGACTAACGAGTAAGGTCGTGAGCCAATTCAATAATGAAACCGCCAGCTGGCTCACGCCGATGGCAAGCGCGATCGCGCACAAGAGCAGCGGCCAGCCTGCTACTTCGTCTGTCGCGGCTTCGTAAACCGATCCCCAAGTCGCAGAAAGCGTGACCAGAAAAATCCCGCCTGCGTAAAAGAGGAACGGAAATGACCGAATGGCGCGCTCGATCGGCCGGCGACTTCGCCAGCGTGTCTGCGTCGCGCGCACCAATTCGGTCCGGCCTTTGTCGATGAGAAAATAGCCGACATGCGCGGTTCGATCGTCGCGGCCGAGATCCCGCGCGCGCGCTTCCGCCAGCTCGACCGCTTTTTGCGCAACCTCGATTTCGGAGAAGGCGCAGTTGCGCGAAAAGGTCTCGACAACGTGCCGATAACGATCGCGCGTAGCAAAATCCATCGTGGCATAAATGCCCGCCGGTTCCGCGCGCAACGTTCTCTCCACCAAGCTGAGGTTTTCGACGAAATCCTTCCAGTCGATCGCGCCTAACAATCGCAAACTGGCGATGCTGTGGCTTACCGAGACCTGGTCCGAGGCCTGGTTCTGGCTCTCGCGATGGACCAGTTGCTCGATCGTAGCGCCCTCCTCCATCACGCGCTGCTCGAGCCAGCCGCGCGCGATGTGCAGCACCGGATTCAAACGCGACAGCCGCTGGCAAAATTCCGCCACAAATGGGCTCGAGATCGGCGCATCCGCTCGCGCCATCTCCGCGACGACGACGACGATGCGCGAAGGATTTGTCTCCGCCATTTCCTGGAGCCGCTCGACCCAGGTGTTGGCCAGATCGCGATCGCGCCGCGCGCCCGCCAGGCTCGTCGCGATGCGCGCCAGGTTCTCGATCAAACCCAACCGCAGCATGATCGGGATCGCCCAAAGCTCGCCGATTTTCAGCGGCGCCACCGTTTGGTAGGCCTCAACGAAAGCGATTAACGCCGCGAGATCGATCTGCCCATCCACGTGCGAGATGAGCTCGATCGCGATGTCGTAAACCCGGAGCACGCCCACTTGGCCACCGTTCGTTAGGCGCGGAAGTTCGCGGCTGTATTCGCGGGGCAGATGCCGGCGCGCGAGCTGGATCTGCTCCTCAATGAGATAGAAATTATCGAGCAACCACTCCGACGCGGGAGTAACCTCCCGGCTCTCCGTTATCTGTAGCGTTCCGCGATTAAACGCGCGCAAGGTTTTTTCATTTTGGTCGAGTCGCGCGAGCAACCGATCCGACCAGGGGCCCCGTTGGATCCGGTGTCCCCCAGCCAAAGCCTGGGCGTGGCGGCCGAGCTGATCGACGCCAAACAATTCCGCCCGCAAAGGTGCTGCGGTCGCGCCGCCTTGCCGAGCCCGAACCCTGCCGAGCGATTTGACTCTACGCGGCGCTTTGCTGAGCATCTAATTACGATCCATCGATTATCATCACTCACATCCGATACTTTCGAAGTAGGTCGCATCAATCTCTGGCGAGTCGTTTGAGAGCGCTTTCTTCACCTTTCAGAATCGGATACGCGCCGCCTTTTTTCGCAAGCCTTCCTTTTACTTCTCTGGTGAGGAAAGGGTTTCAGCAGCCAAACGCCTGTGACAATCCGTGACAAATTCCGCCGAAACAAACCAATCTGGATGACGACGAAAAACAGTTTTCCCTCGTGAGCAGCATCAGGTAGCGAGTTTTGTATAGCCGCGAACGGGTTCAACTCCCCTCGCCTCCACATCCATCTCGAGCGCTCCGGGACAATGGTCCGGCTAGGTGGTCCACGCGTTACCCCTTCACTACAACTCCCGTTTCCTGTTACCTTGCCGAAGATGCACTCCTACCGCCGGGGCCTTTGTAACCTCTTCTTCGGGATCGCCCTCCTGACCTCCACACGAATGGAGTCCGCCCAGTCCGATTTCGTCAAAGGCATGACTGTCTCCTGTCAGACCTCCGGCTGGGAATGGGCTACGCCGCAAATGGCGCACACTCTCGATGAGCTAAAATCGTTAGGCGTGAACAGCGTCTCCATTCATCCCTATGCTCAAATCCGAAACGACGGCCATGTCCGCTTCCGCGTGACCGATGATAATCGCCAGATAACTGTCCCTCTCGACTGGGCGCGTGAGCGCGGACTTTCCGTCATGCTCATTCCGCACATCGCTTATTGGGGGACAAAGTTCCTCTGGCGCGGCGAGATCAACTTTCAGACGAACGAGGAATGGGACCGCTTCTTCGGCGACTACGAGATTTGGATCGTGCAGATGGCGCAGCTTGCCGAAGCGCACGGCGCGGGCACCTTCTGCATCGGGCTAGAGTTTACCAACGCGCAGAAGTTCGAGCAACACTGGCGGAAGATCATCGCCGCCGTCCGCTCGGTCTATCATGGGAAGGTTACCTATGGCGGTAACTGGGATAGCTTCCAGGAAGTGAAATTTTGGGATGCGCTCGATTACATCGGCGTCCTCGCCTATTTTCCCCTAACGAAAAGCGTGGATCCCACGGCGCGGGAGATTGCCGCCGCCTGGGAGAAGAAGTGCGCGGAATTGGAGGCATTTTCAAAAGCACACGGCGGCAAGAGATTCCTCTTTGTCGAGATCGGCTACAATCAGAGTGCCCGCGCGGCCGCGGAACCGTGGGCTTTCAAGACCGGCGGTGACAACGCCGTGGAAATCCAGCGCCGCTGCATCGAAGTCGCGCTCGATTTACCGGCGCACTGCGCGGTGATTGCGGGGATGTATTGGTGGAAATGGTTTCCAGACCTGCCGAGCCATGAGGAGGAAAACTACCGCCTACAAACCCCCGAAATCAAAACCATGATCGCGAAGCATTGGCGTTAGACTGCAACAGGGGGAGCATCTGGGCCCACTCTGCCTCCTCACATAGGAGTGTGCGTCAGAGCCGTAACGTGGTTCTGGCAGAGAGGGATTATCAGTCACATCGGAGACACTGAAAGTGCCGTGTCTGCTCATCCATCAGGTACAGTATTCGGCATCCAATTGCTCACCTGGAATTGTGAACTCTGCCGTGCGTTCTCAGTCCTCAACTCTCAACAATCCGTGTATAAGATTCAACATTTCTAAACTGCACCAGCCAGTCTCAGCTCACAGCTCTTCCCTGAAGCGAGCGGATCACTTCCGACAGCGCGATGATCGGTAGAGGCAACCGTAGTGTGATTGCGAGTCCACGTTACGTCTTAGGGACTTGAATCAGCGCAGGATTGCGGTCGGCGAAATGAACTCGGAGAGGAATCGCGTCTAAGCATTTTATTTTTACACCGCACTCGCCTTTTCTGAGCACGAATCACTTTGGGAGGGTATGATGGGCCCCTTTTGCGCAACTCGACTCTCGTTTACGTTTTCGAGATCTGAATTGGCGGAAGGGTTTCGATTCGGCGAACCCTCCTGCGGCCGCCGCGGCGACCCACGGCGGGCAGGTTGTCCAGGCGTCCAACTCAGAAGAGAATCTGTGTAAAATCTGAGCAATCTATGGAGGGGAATCCGTTCACCTGCGCGCACCCGGGTGCGCTCGCTCATTCGTTGAATGGTTCGTCACGATAGCCCTGCCAAACGCGCAGCGCTTCGACGATTCCATCTGCTTCTTTACGAGGTAAAGGATGCGATATGATGTGGGAAGACCGGCAGCTCCTGCCTATCCGGATAGGAGGTGTGGAGGAGGGTGATGGCCGGCGCGCGTCCCTGCCGGGATCGCCCATCTGGCGGATCGCTTCAGTCGGAAGATCGTGCGCGTATTGCTCGCCGCGCTCCGGTTCATCGCGGTCGGTCCAGTAGCCGACGATTTCGCCGATGTCGTTCCACGCGCTCTCCGCGAAGATAACGCGGAAGTTTTGCGCGGCCATCGCTCCTGCATTTTCGCCAGGAATTTCTCTCCGCCGTATGTGCGTCCTTCATGCACATCTTCCATCGCTTCAGCGATGGCGTGATTCATCCACGAGATTGGGGATCTGTTGCTTGAGCGTAATGTGTCGGATTAGCACCGTCTCGTCTTTTTCCTCAACAATTGAGTTTGAATCGGCGGAAGATTTCGACCGGCGAACTGGACCTGGTGCCTAAGGTAAAGCCGAGGCCAGTTCGCTGGCCGATCAGGCTCGCACCTGGCGCGGGTTAGATTCCAGTCGACCGAGCCGAGGTTCTGCCGGCACTGCTCTTCATTGCGCGCGCCGGCAATGACGCTGGCCACGGTCACGCTGGGCGTCGCAGTACTCGCGGGGAGGGGTCGCGTCTTAGATTGACTTCACGCCGCCTGTTAGCTGTTCGTAGCTCTCTGAGCTAGTTTCGGTCTGTTTGGCAATCCAGCAATTTGCAGATGAGAACACTTGGAATCATTGGCGGGACGGGTCCGGAGACGACGATCGAGTATTACCGAAGATTGATCGCGGCTTACCGCGCCCGAAGCCCGGAGGGCCGCGCGCCATCACTCATGGTTAACAGCATCGATAGCAAGAAGCTGATCGATCTGGTCACAGCCAACGAGCTATCTGGCGGGCGGCCTGCCGGTGCTGGATACTACGCAGATTCACGTCGAGGCCGCGGTCGAATGGTTATTGCGGGATTGAAGCCCATAATGGTAGCCGATCCTAAGACGATGAGTAAAGCGTTTACCAAAGATGCCTACGCCTTCCGCGGTAATAAGACAGGGCGGCCGAATCGTGGCCATTCTCCAACGCAGACCGTTCGACTGAATGCATTCCGGATCAGAGGCATAGCCGAACTCCTAGAAGGTCATACCGAAAGCTCCGGGAACTAGCGCCAATGCCGGAGAACGCAATGTAGTGGAATGGCGGTAGCGTGAGCGGCGGTGGTGCGGATGAGTTTGCGGTAGCGTAGCTTTTCGAGCGCGGTCTGGACGCCGCTTTTGGAAAGACCGGTGGCTTCAGAAAGGGCGCGTAAGCTGGCGGCAATCGGTTGCCACTTATCGCGCGCGGCCCGGCCATACAAATAGAGGTAGATGAGGTAGGCGGCCGGCTGCCGGTCGTGAGCGACGAGATCGCGCATGAGTACGTCAAGGACATAGTCGTCCACCGGGATGGTCTCGCGGAAGCGGGGCATGTTAAGGTTGATGGTTGACGGTCGAGAGTCGTCTATAGTTTTAAACGGACAACACTTTCTGCGCGCGGACAAGGTCAAGCGCTGGACGTGCCGGATGACGCCGACTTAGGGTGAGCACCATGATTAAACAAATTAAATTCATCAACATCCCGGTGGCCGATCAGAATCGAGCGCTGGATTTCTACACGGAGAAGCTTGGATTTACCATCATCACGGATCAGCCGTTCGATGAGAAGCAGCGGTGGATCGAGTTGCGCGTGCCCAAGGCGGAGACGCGTGTCGTGCTCTTCACGAGCGAGGGAGACGAGAAGCGCGTCGGGACCTTCATGAACATGTCGTATGCCTGCGACGACATCGAAAAGACCTACGAGGAACTCAAAGCGCGCGGCGTGGAGTTCACGGGCCCGCCGAAGAAGGAACCATGGGGCTCATTTGCCACCTTCAAGGACAGCGAAGGCAACAGCTTCGTCCTCTCCGCCTGATTTCGTTAGGTGTCGTTCCGGCTCATCATAGTTCAAATCCAGGAGGAATCCGATGCGCCGGCGGGGAAAAGACGATGTAAATCGAGAGCTCGATATACGTGGCTCACCTATAGCAATGACTGGAGGCGATGCGCTGGATGAGGCGACCGCCCGCTAGCGGCGAATTAAGACTCGCTGACGAAATCAGACCGAGAAGGTAATCTTGCTCACGCGTTCCTGCACGAGAACGTTCTCCCGCCGGGTAGATCGTGCGAGGATATGGGTGACTCACGTATATCCATATTGCGCCTTTCCGAATTCGATTCTCGATCTTACGGATTCGGAGGCCGAAGGACCAGTCTCGAATTCTCTGCGGCTTGAGATCGACCCGGTCTTACGATTCGGAAAGACGTGCGTTACGCTTCTCCTCTGTCGGCAATCGCCGGGCGTTACCGGTTTGCGCGTGCAGGTGCTGGACGATGTTTCGTAGCGCTTTACCAAATACGCACGCGGTCTCCCGGTGCAAGATAGAGCTTCTGGCCCGACTTCACGTCGTAGGCATCGTACCAGGAATCTATGTTGCGCACCGTCCGCGCCCGTTCCGGCGCCGGAGCGTGCCCGTCGGCAACAATCTGCACGCGGAGCGCAGGCTCGCGTGTCTTGGTCCGCCAGCCCTGGGCGAAGGCGAGGAAGAAACGTTGATCGCCGGTCAGGCCGTCGATGAGTGGCGCGGGCTTGCCTCGCAGAGAGAGATGATACGCGTCGTAGGCCACGTCCGCAATATTCTCCCCGAGCGTTTGCTCGCCGTTGATGTGCACTCCCGGCAGCGGTTCATAGGCGCTGTATTGGTCGACAAGCTTCTTACTCGCCTCTGTAAAATGGGTCAGATCTGGCGGCGTCCACCAATTCTCCATTTTACCCGCAGCATTAAAGTCGGCTCCGGTGTTATCAAAGCTATGACTGATCTCGTGACCAATCGTCGCGCCAATAGAGCCGTAGTTGGCAGCGGCGTCGGCCTTAACATCGAAGAAAGGTGCTTCCAGAATCGCGGCCGGGAAGTTAAGCGCGTTCTGGAGCGGCAGGTTAACCGCGTTTACGGTTTGCGGAGTCATCCACCATTCTCCCCGGTCGACGGGCTGCGCGAGCTTGGAGAGCTGGTGTTGATATTCCCATTCATTCGCGCGCCACGCATTGCCCAGCGCATCGTCGCGGCGGATGACGAGGCTGGAATAATCACGCCAAGTCTCAGGATAACCGACTCCTACCTTAAGTGTCTCGATTTTCGCCTTCGCTTGCGCCTTGGTCGCAGGTGCCATCCAGTCCAACGCATCCACACGTCGATCGAAAGCAGCGAGGAGATTTTTGACAATGGCCTGGACCTCGGCCTTGGAGGAAGGCGGGAAGTATTTCGCGACGTATATCTTCCCGACCGCATCGCCCAGGTCGATATTGACATTGCTGACCGCTCGTTTCCAGCGGGCCCGCTGTTCGGGAGTCCCTTGCAGCGTCTTGCCATAGAACCCGAAGTGCAGGTCGTCATAAGCCTTGGGCAGGTAATAGGCGGATCGGTTAAGGATATGAAAGGTCATCCAATTCTTCCAGGTCTCCAGTGACTCGCTGCCGACCAGGGCGGACAAGCCTTTGGTAGCTTCAGGCATCCAGACGATAAAAGTCGGCTGCTTCTCCAGGCCAGCGGCAGTGAGATAGGCCTTCCAATCCAATCCCGGCGCGCTCGAAGAGAGCTGTGTTACGCTCCATGAGTTATTCGCTTTATGTGGATCCTGACTTGTTGTCCGATCGAGGTGTGCGGTGGCTATCTTGCTTTCCAGTGCCACAATCCGCTCGGCGCGCGCGGTGGAGTCATTAATACCAGCGAGTTTTAGCATCTCGCGGACATAGACCTGGTAGGCGGCGCGGATCTTGACCATCTCCGGCTGATTTGAGACGAAATATTCGCGGTCGGGCAAACCCAGCCCGCCTTGCAAGAGATAAGGCACCGTATGAGCCGGATCCTCCAAAGCCTGGGTAACAAAGAGTCCAAACAGGTTTTCGGTCCAGAAATTGGTCGCGTTGAGCGGATCGACATCGGCACGCAGACGCTGACCCATCGCCCGCGCCAGAGCGGTCTTGGAATCGATAGCTTTGATCTTGCTCAGTTCCTCCCGTAACGGATCGAGGCCGCGTTTTTCAATTCCAGCCGTGTCCATAAAAGCCGCGTAGTAATCGGCAATCATGCGTCGCGGCGTGCCGGGCGGGGGCTGGCCATCCGCAGCCTCACGAATCAGGTCGGCGTTGCGCTGCTCGGCCTTTAGGAAAACTTCCAGCCCAACACCGGTGCTGGAACGGTCCGCCGGTATCTCCGCCCGCTTGCGCCAACCTCCATTGGCATAGTCATCGAAATCATCTCCTGGTTTGACGGCCAGATCGCGCATGGTGAGACTTATTCCAACAGCCGACGCCTTGGGCGAAGTGGGAGCGGGAGATGGCTCCGCCGCGATCGCTACACTGGCCGAAACAAGCAGACTGGAAACAACGCTTCTGATCCGGCGGACCCTCCGTTTTTCCCTTCGCCAAGTTGGAACCCCGTGCTGGTCGCGGGGCGCACCATTTTGCATAGCTGGTTCTTGCATGTCTCTGTTTTTACTTTAGCCACCGGTTGTGCAAGGCAATTTTCCGCCCGCCGCGCGACCTTGACCATTCGACGGCCTGCGAACGCAACCGCCATTACTATCTCAGAATTCATTCTTGAAATCGCAGCTCATCTTATCGCCTTCGATCGACTCCATCCGCACGGTCGGTGTGTAGGCATAGCTTTTCCGCGGCGCTTGTCAGCGGCTTGCCGCGCCGAAGACAGGCGGCAGGTAGACAAATCTTAAGGCGAATGGAGCGAACGAAATGACGACTGCTCAGGGTCTTCAATTCGTGTGGGTTTGGAAGCGGGCGGAACGATATTCCGAGCGCGCATCGCCAAAATCTTGGTTGCGCCCGTTTCATTAAACGGCAGTTTGGTAGCTCGTTTAGAGCCATTATTATGCGTATCCCAACTCGTCTCTTTGTTTTCCTGTCTCTCTTTCTGGCCGCTTTGTTCGCGGCCGATTTTGTTTCTGCTCAGCAGTTGCCCGCGACGACGCGGCTCCTGCGTTTTCCCACCACCAACGGCGATCAAATTGTCTTCTGCTACGCGGGTGAACTTTACACCGTCGGAACAAATGGCGGCATCGCGCGCCGCCTGACGAGCGGGCCCGGCTACAGTTCGTTTCCGCGCTTTTCGCCCGACGGGAAGCAGCTGGCTTTCACCTCTCAATATGACGGCAATACCGAAGTTTACGTGATGCCGGGGGAAGGCGGAGCGCCCAAGCGCCTAACGACCACGGCGACGCTCGGACGCGACGATATTTCCGACCGAATGGGTCCGAACAACCTCGTGATGACCTGGGAGAATACCAAACCATTGGTCGTGTTCCGTTCGCGCAAGAAGTCCTACAATTCCTTCAATGGCGAACTCTACACGGTCGGCCTCGATGCCGAACTGCCCCAGCAACTGCCCTTTCCTCGGGGCGGCTTCGCCTCCTTCTCGCCGGATGACTCCAAGCTCGCTTTCAACCGCATCTTCCGCGAGTTCCGCACCTGGAAACATTATCGCGGCGGCATGGCGGACGACATCTGGATCTACGATTTCAAAACCGCACAGACGATGAATCTAACTAACGACCCGAGCCAGGACATTTGCCCGATGTGGGGGCCGGATAACCACATCTACTTCATCTCAGATCGCGACGGCCGAATGAATCTCTTCTCGATCGACCTAACGAGTAAGGAGACGAAACAGCTGACGACATTTAAGGATTTCGATATTAAGTTTCCTTCGATGGGCAAGGGCGCGATCGTCTTCGAACAGGCCGGCTACATCTGGCGTTATGACCTGGCGAGCGGGCAAGCCGCTCCGGTGCCGATCGAAATCAAGGAAGACTTCGATAGCGGGCGCTCGGGAATGGTCGATGCCTCCAAGCACATCGACTCTGTGAGCACGGCGCCGGATGGCGAACGCGTCATTATTGTGGCGCGGGGCGATCTCTT
>JACDGM010000168.1 GCA_013815325.1 Chthoniobacterales bacterium | reverse complement strand
GCCACGGGAATGCGGAAGGCGAAACGCGAAGCGCAAAGGCGCTCTTCCGCGCGAGCTTTCCACCGAGTACCGTTCTCACCGGCGGCGTATAATCCCAACGCCCGGCCTCTACAGCGCGTTCGGTTTTCGTTGCTTTGCCAGAGCGATCTGTCGCTGCCCGAGCCACAGACTTAGAGCACACCATCCGGCAGCCAGTGGCGCGGCGACAAAGGAATGCCCGTAAGCCCAAGCCCGAGCCACGTCAGCAGCGGATAGGACCAGGCGCCGATCTGGTCTCCCGCGCGATATACGAACGTGTCCATAAAGCTTTTTGCTTTGTATTTGTCTTCGCGTCGCAGAACGGTGAAGAGCACTTCCCGCGCAGGCCGCGAGAGCGCGTAATTCATTGCGCGGCGCAGCACCTGGAAGAACGCGAGCAACCCCAGCCCCGGCATGAGGCCAATCGCAAGAAAGCCGACAAAACTGATCGCCGGCAGCATCGCCAGGGTGAGGCCCACACCGAGCCACTTTAATAAGCGCCCGGTGAGGGAAATCTGCACTACGACGGTGAGCACGTTCACCCAGATATCGAGGTGCGCGAAAAACGCCGTGCGAGCCGTGCGATCGGTGATCGCGGCTCGCGTGATATCCGCCTGCTGGAAGTAAACCAACGTCGCCGTGACGGCGTGCAGGAGCATGAACGCGCAAATGCCTAACAAATAGGGCGAACGGATTGCATGGGTGATTCCCGACCACAACGTGCCGCCGATCGGGCGCTCCGCATTTCCTGTCTCATCACGAAACGCGCCCGCGTGTCCACCTTTGAATTGCGCCGGGAAAAAGCGTACGCACCACGCGGCGCCTTCGAGCAGTAGGGCGGAAATGATAAGCAGGTTCGCGGTCCCGAGCCGCTGCACGAGGGAGGCGGTCAGTGACCCGCCGACGATCGCGCCCAAGGTGCCGCCGACAGAAATGAACCCGAAGAGCCGCTTGGCCTGCTCGGTGTTAAAGATGTCCGTCATGAAGGCCCAGAAGACCGTGACGACGAAGAGATTGAAGACGCTGACCCAGACGAAGAACGCGCGGCCAACCCATATCTGCTGACCGGCTGGGAGCGTGCGCATGAGCACGAAAAAGAGCGCCAGATTCAGGATGAAAAAACGGTAGGCGATCGGGATGAATAGCCGCCGCGAGAACCGCGCCACGATGGCGGCGAAAAGGGTGTTGGCGATGAGCATCGCCACCAGCGTGGCGGTGAACATCCACGACAGATTTTCCAGGCCACCCGCGGCTCCAATTTCATCGCGGATAGGCCGCAGAACATAGTAGCTGCCGAGGACGATGAAGTGGAAAACGAACGCGAGGCCGAGCGCACGCCGCTCGTCGGACTTCACGTCGACGGCGCGCGCGCGCAGAGTTGAAAGAACACCGCTCATCTGCGAGAACGCCTAACGAGAAGAAGATCAGCCATCGCATAGAGGAGGAGGACGCCGAGTGCCAGGGAAACTCCCGCAAACACGCGCACCAGTCCAGGTCCTCCCGACCACCAATCAAAAATCACATGAGCGAAACGGACGCCGACGAACGGTGTGAGCAAGCCACCAATGATAATGATGAATCCGAAAACGCGCAGAAACTTGGGTGCGCGCGACGCAGGCGCGGCGCGAATGAGCACAACTCCGAACACAACGCGTATGATTGCCGCCAGGTAGATCACGGGAGGCATTTGAATGAAACGCAGAATCCTCACGACGATCGGGATCTGCGATACCCAGAATCCCCTGCCCGACTAAGAGCAGGCCGATGAGCAGAGCCAGGAGTGGCATAATTACGCGTAATCTACGTAGCTGTAACAGGTCGAAATTCACTACGTGCTACCGACGGCGAGCGTCCCGTTTTTTATCCTTCGACTTTGACTTTTGGTCCGTCGCGACGTTCCAGAACAAATTGTAGGCGCGGTTTTGCGGGAGTCGGTTTGGTCGACGCGTCGAACTCTGTGCAGGAGACGATGAGGTCGAGGCCGATTGAGTCAGCCAACGAAGTCATCTCCGCGGGAGGAAATAGCTGCCATACGAAGTCATCAGCACCTTCGTCCGGATAGTCGAGATGAACAAAGAGCCGACCGTTCTCCACATGTTTTGTTTCGCGAACGATTCCGCCCGGCAACTCAAAGTTACGTTCGCCCTGGTGAGTCGCGAAGAAATCCGGGTTCCAGAGATCGAGAACAACGCGACCGCCCCTTCGCACGCCTGTTGCCAGTCGCCGGAGCAGATCGCGGTTCAGCGCCGTGTCGAAGTGACCAAAGCTTTGCGACATCACAATCGCAAGATCGTAAGCACAAGCATCCGGCTGATAGTCGCAAACATCCGCCTGAATGTAGCTCGGGCCGCCGCCCAGAAGGCGCGACTTCGCAACGGCAGCAGCGTCACGTTCAACACCGGTTACCGAGTAACCGCGACTTGAAAGGGCGCGCGCATGTCTTCCCATTCCGCAGCACACATCGACAACTTTGCGGAAGGAAAACAAAGGCGCGCAAGCGCAGACGAAATCGACCTCTTGGGCCGTCCGTGTCTCAGTGATACCGACGTGAAAGAATTCGAACCAACGGTTTGAATAAGCATTTACTTCAGGCTGAGTCCTCACCTATTGTTCTGTGCCACAATTATGACCACCTTTCCTCGAGCATGCCCTTTTTCCAGATACCGGATGGCCTCTGGGACCTGACTCAACTGGTATGTCCTGTCGATAACTGGTGTCACCTTACCGGCCTGCATGAGATTGCCGAGGACGATCAGGTCCGCTTTAGTCAGCTCGGCGAAAAACATACTCATCTTCTGGCTGATGAACGGTGACAACAATAATGCTTGTATCGGGCGCGCCATGGGACCGATAAGTCCACCATCGTTTGGTCCTCCGCCTCCGATCATCACACAGATCCCGTTGGGCTTTAAGGCGCGCCTGAATCCTGAGAGCGGCTGATTGCCAACATTGTCGAGAATCACGTCGTAACGTTCGTTACCTTTGGTGAAATCCTCTTTCGTGTAATCAATAAGGTGATCTGCGCCAAGCGATCGGACCAGGTCGAGATTCCTTGTGCTGCATACTCCCGTCACCTCGGCGCCGAGTGACTTCGCGATTTGGACGGCGAAGGTACCGACACCACCAGACGCGCCATTAATCAAGACCTTTTGGCCGGGCTTAACGTGTCCCTTGTCGCGCAGTCCCTGCAATGCTGTGATCGCGGCGATAGGCACAGACGCGGCCTGCTCGAACGTCAGGTTGGCGGGTTTCAGCACTATGGCTCGATCCGCGCGAGCGCACACGTACTCAGCAAAAGCACCGGTTTTGCCGCCGAATACTTCATCACCTGGCTTGAACTGCGTGACGTTTTTGCCAACCGCTTCGACCTGGCCTGCCATATCAACACCTAGTCGTGGAACCTTTGGCTTGCGCAGGCCAACCCCCATCGCGCGCATGATGTATGGCGTTCCTTCGATGAAGTGCCAGTCGAGTGGGTTGACGGACGCCGCGCGAACTTTGATCAAGACCTCGTCATCGTCAGGCACAGGTTTTTTGACATCTCTGACTTCGAGAACGTCCGGTGACCCATATCTGTTATAGACAACAGCTTTCATGTGCGGTTCTCCCGTCTCGATAGGTTCTTGCCGAGCTCCAGTCGCCCAAGCGTAGATAGCAAAGCCTCCGATCAGTAGGATGATTAGATAGAACAGCCAGCGAATCCTGAATTTTCGGCGTGGTGATGTTTCTGCGTTGCGTTGTGTCATTTTGTAGTTCCTCCTTATGTGCGTGGTTAAATCAATCGGCCAGGTTAATTAGAGCGGCCCGCGACCGCGGCGCAGCCGCACCGTGGCGATGAGAAAGACCGCGGCAAATACCAGACCGATCCAAAGACCCGGGGTGCTGAGGAATTTCAACGGAGCGAGTTGCGTGAGCCGATCGACTCTTGGAACCACCGCGCCATGCGGCTGCGGCACGACGACGAACGCATCTTCATAACTGCCAAACACGCGCTGTCCCAGCAGGTGGGCGAAATGCGCGGTATTGAACGCGATCTTCTCGACCATGCTAACCGCGAGCCACGGGAGCACCGCCCAAAGAAAGGTCGCGCGCCGCGCCCACCCTGAGACGAGCAGCAGCCACCCATAGACTGGCGCCGCCCCGAGCACCGACGTGGTAATGCCGTAGAGCAGAATGACCGACAGCTGGAAAAACGGGAGCCTTTCCCAGGTCGTGGCCCAGAGGC
>JACDGM010000167.1 GCA_013815325.1 Chthoniobacterales bacterium | reverse complement strand
GCGAGCACGCCGCGCGGCTGCAAGACCCGGCGCGCCTCGGCATAAAACGCCTCCAGATCGAACCAGTGCAACGCCTGCGCCACCGTGAGCGCGGCGCAAGAATGTGCCGGCAAACTGGTTTCCTCGGCCGGCGCGACCCGATACTGCACGCGATCATTAGGCTGGGCGCTCGCGATCTGACTCCCGCTCGCGTCCACCGCCACCACCTTCTCGAAAAACTCTGCCAGCGCGATCGCGGCCTGCCCATTCCCGGTCGCAACATCGAGCGCCCGCTGATTATCAGGCGCGCGCGCGGCGACGAACTGAAAAAGCGCGCGCGGATATTTCGGACGAAACTTCGCGTAGTCCGTCGCTTGTTTCGAAAAATGATCCTTGAAATTCACGTCGCTATTCTTCGAATTTGAAGTCCGGCCCGTCTAAGCCGGCTGCGTCACGGCGGATTTCCCGCGGCGACTTGTTCGACGCGGGAATACATCTCGAAATAAATCCGTTCGATCGCCGTCGCGGGATCTTCCATCATCATGTTCTCCTTGATTTTGCTCGCGTAGATCGGGAACGAAAACGGCGAGACCACCGGAAGCTCGCGCAGCTTCCAATCGAAGGTGGGAACTTGCTCGAGAAAATCGTAAGCCGTGCCGGCGTCAAGAAAGGTGTGCGTCGCCTGCCGGTAAGCTTCTTCGAGGAGCGGATGATCCGGCTCGTGCTGTTCGAGGACGCGGAAGAGCACCTCGCTGCTCCAGCTCAACTGCCGTGGTTTGCGTTCCCGGCCGGGCAGGTTGCGCGGCACCATCAAGCCCGTCTGCGCCACTCCTCGGAACTGCCATTTCACCAACTCCGAACCGCGCAACGCCGCGCGCAAATCCTCCTCCGCTTCCGCCCGGCGAAAACAGCTCTGCCATTGCGTCAGCGGC
The DNA here is from genome assembly GCA_013815325.1 of Chthoniobacterales bacterium. Taxonomy (GTDB): domain Bacteria; phylum Verrucomicrobiota; class Verrucomicrobiia; order Chthoniobacterales; family UBA10450; genus Palsa-1392. The sequence continues at coordinate 3,414 of JACDGM010000167.1, read as the reverse complement.
AGCTCCTGAAATCGGCGAAGGGTGAGGAGAAAACCGTAATCGTCGATCGTGACGAGCGCATTCCCGCCGATCCGTTCCTGCACCCGCCACGCGATAATCCGCGAAAGAGCGTCGTTCGCGCTCCGGCCGATGAGTGCGTGAAAAAAATAATGCGCATGGTCGCCCTCACGATAGAGCTCGATGAGGAAGTTGCGCCCGGCCGGCACTTCCGAGATGGCGGATTGCGCGCGAAAGAATTCCACGATCGGTTGCGCATTCGCGATCGAGATTTGGTAGGTCTCAACCAGCCAGTCGATCGCGGCGGCGTCCGGTCCCGCGCGCAGACGCGTTGCCAGCGCGCTGCGCAAATCGCGGACCGCACTGGCCAGCCCGGAGGTGAGCGGCATCTTGGCGGCGTTCCAGCGCGGGATGGTCGGGAGATGTCCATCCGCGCGCTCGACGTAAGCCTCCTGTACGCCGGTCTCGATCAGCCTAACGACGCGCCCGCCGAGAACAAAAAGATCGCCGGCCTGGAGCTGCTTGATGAAACCTTCCTCGACCGACCCAAGGCGGCGTCGGCCGAGGAGCACGCTGACATAACCTTCCGAGACGATCGTCCCGATGTTGAGGAGAAATTCCCGCGCCACCCGCGGATGGGCGAGCGAGATCAGGCCATCCTCGTGCGTAATCTTCCCGAAGAGCCCCGCGTATTGGCGCTGGAGCGACGCGCCGCCGCCGGCCAGATATTCGAGGACGTGATCAAACTCCTCCCTTTCCAGTTCACGAAAGGGGTAAGCCCGCCTAACGATAGCGAAAGCTTCGTCCGCGGCGATCGGGGCGAGCGCCGCCATCCCCACGATGTGTTGCGCCAGGACATCGAAAGGCTGAGCCAGGATCTTAATCGGGTCGAGGGCTCCTTGCCTAACGAGTAAAGCCGTAGCGGTGGCTTCGACAAGGTCGTTGATGTTGGTCGCCACAAGCACGCCATGACTGCTTTTGTTCAGCGAATGCCCGGAACGCCCGATGCGCTGGATGGCGCGCGACACGCCCTTGGGCGTCGCCACCATCACGACGAGATCGACCGCGCCAATATCGATCCCCATTTCCAGACTGGTCGAGCAGACGACCGCGCGCAGCTCGCCATCCTTGAGCCGGTCTTCCACCTCGAGTCGCACGCTCCGGTCGAGCGACGCGTGATGCGTCTCGATCCGGTCGGCCAGATCGGGCAACAGTTCCTTTAGGCGCAGCCCGATCTGCTCCGCGGCGGAGCGGACGTTGGTGAAAACGAGCACGGACTGACGGGAGCGGATCAACTCCGCCAGCTCCGCATAGAGCCGCATACCGGTGTAACCCGCAGGCGGATACGGCTTGCGTCGGATCGGCGAAAAGACCTCAACGATCGATTCCTTTTCGATTTTCGCCTGCGCGATGCGGCAGGGGCGATCGTCGCCGGCGAGAAATTTTGCGAGGAGATCAAGCGGCGCCGCGGTCGCGGAAAGGCCGACGCGGCAAAGCGATTTCAGCTTTTCGTTAGGCTGGGAAACGAGCTCCTCCAGCCGCTCCAGCGAAAGCGCGAGATCGACCCCGCGTTTGTTGCCGGCGAAAGAATGGAGCTCATCCACGATGACGAACCGGCAACTCGCGAAATGCGGGGCGACGCTTTCCTGCGCGAGCAGGACGGCGAGGCTCTCCGGCGTCGTGACGAGAAGATGCGCCGGCTTGCGCCGGAATTTCGCGCGCTCGCTTCCGTTCGTATCGCCGGTGCGGACGTGCACGAGCAGTTCCTTTTCCAATCCCATGCCGGCAATCGGCGCGCGCAGGTTTTTCCCGATGTCGTAAGTGAGTGCGCGCAGCGGCGAGACATAAAGGCAGCGCACGCCTAACGACAATAGGCCGTCGTCCAGCTCGCGCAGCAGGTAATCGAAGACACCGAGAAAACCGGCGAGGGTTTTGCCGCTGCCGGTGGGCGATGTCAGCAGGATCGATTGCCCTTCCAGAATTGACGGCACGCAACGCAGTTGTGCGTCGGTGAATCTGCCATAAGTCGCGCGGAACCACGCCGCCAGACGGGGATGAATTCGCGCGAAAAGCGTTTCGTCAGTCACGGCTGGTGGCGAATGCACCCGGCAACTTCAATGCACGGTGTCCGTCGTCGAATCAACGCGAGTCGACGAATGCGAATGCTCGCATGCCGGGCCAACTGAGGGACGATGCGCTGAGGAGAGCAAAGCGGTTTGGAGAAATCTCCATCTGCACGACGCGCTGGGCAGCCAGTATCCCTGCAGCCAACGATTGAAAATGAAATTGGCGGCGGCGTGCGAATGACTCCAGCCGCGGCCGATCACGCTTTCCGCCATGAGGAATAAAGTCCCGCAAGTCACGCTCGCCTTCTGGCTCATCAAGATCGCCGCGACCACGCTCGGAGAGACTGGCGGCGACGCGGTTTCCATGGGCCTGAAGCTCGGCTACGCCGTCAGCACTGCGATCTTCTTCGGCTTCTTTCTCGTTACCGCCGCGGCGCAGATCGGCGGGAAAAAGTTTCATCCGTTTCTCTATTGGGCGGTGATCGTCGCCACCACCACGGTCGGGACGACGACGTCCGATTATCTCACGCGCACCGCCGGGCTGGGCTATCTTTGGTCGTCGATCATCCTTTTCGCCAGCGTCCTCACGGTCCTGGCGATCTGGTACTTCTCGTTAGGTTCGGTCAACGTGAACCGGATCACCGATCGCAAGTCGGAGTCGTTTTACTGGCTCACCATTCTCTGCTCGAACACTCTCGGCACCGCGCTCGGCGATTGCCTGGCCGATACGTCGGGCTTTGGCTACGAAGGCGGCGCCCTCGTTTTCGGCGGGGCACTCGCCTTGCTCGCGGCGGCTTATTTCTTCACTAACATCTCGCACGTCCTCCTTTTTTGGGCGGCTTTCATCCTGACACGGCCGCTTGGCGCGACCCTCGGCGATCTCCTCACCAAACCGCTCAGTCACGGCGGACTCAATCTCGGCCAGTTCAGTTCCACCGCCGTGCTCGCGGTCTTCATGATCATCCTCATCCTCGTGACGGCGCGGAAATCGGAAGGCGATTCCGGCGCCGAGGAGGAGCCTGCCTAACGAGCGGCGGACCGCCTCCCCGAAGAGGGCGACAGGGCGAAGACGCGGCCAGAGACGTCAAATTGTGAACCGGGTCGGGCTGGCACGATTCACGATTCACGATTCACGCTCGCCCGATTCTTGAACGTCAGCTCCGCGACTCCGGATTTATCCATCTCGCCCAATCCTGTAGAAATCAGCCGCTCATATTGCTCCTTCGTTGCCCGAGCGAGCGGAAGATCCAGTCCCGCCTTCTCGGCCAGCGCGAGCGCGATCCCGCTATCTTTGGCCGCGTGCGCGGCGGAGAAAAAGCAGGCGTGATCGCGCCTTTGCATATCTTCGCCA
>JACDGM010000080.1 GCA_013815325.1 Chthoniobacterales bacterium | reverse complement strand
TCTATGGCAGCGGCATTTTGACTAACGTTGATAACACGATTCAAGGTTTTACAAATGGAACCAGTTATACCCTCGGGCTGGACCAGATCGGAATCATCAATCAGGCGGCCGGCGTGATCGACGCCAACGTCTCGGGTCTCGCTCTTTACGTAGATCCAGATGCGGCCGATGGCCTCGTTAATCAAGGGGTAATGCGCGCCAGCAACGGCGGGACTCTCTTCCTCAGCGGCAACGGCGGCGGCACTTTTACCAATAGCGGGACAATTGAAGCACTGACCGGCGGAGTGCTTAGCTTCAACGGAACAGTCACGTCTTCGGGGCTCGTCGATGTTCAGGATAACTCGCTTTCGGTCACTGGAAGTTACACTCAAACCGCGGGCACCTTTCGTCTCGCTGGCGGCACTGTGACTTCTTCGACGGCGCTCAATTTCATGGCCGGCCTGGTCGATGCACGAGGCAGCATCACGGCAAGCCTAACGAATAGCGCCAATCTTCAGCCCGCGCTGGGCGGCAGTGGGTTGTTCGTCACAGGGAATGTTTCCTTGCTCTCCGCCTCCAAGCTTACCTTCCAGCTCGGTGGACTTACCCAAGGCAGCCAATACGGATTCCTCAACGTCAACGGCACCGTAGCGCTGGGCGGCCAATTGGTAGTCTCTTTTGTGAATGCATTTCAAGCCGCCAACAACAACATCTTCACGGTTCTTAGTTCCACGACGGTTCTTTCTGGCGCTTTCACAAATGTTGCCTCTGGCGGCCGGGTGAATGCGAGCGATGGCTCGGGGTCGTTTTTGGTCACCTACAGCGGGGATAATGTCATTCTTTCCGACTTCCAACCTTCCGGCTTCGCGCCGGTTCGCAAAGGAAGCAGCACCGCCTCTGGCGCGGTCGCGAACCGCAAAACTCCTGGCGCCACTCAAGCGATGACTTCCGACGAGCCGCGTTCGATTGGAACGTTGGGCAGAATCAACGCGTCGCGAGTTCGAACGCAGAGGACCGGCATCCGGCTGCAAAACTCCGACCAGCTTCGTGATATGCTGGAGGGGGCGGATACGACGACTGCAAAAGGTCAAGTGATCGTCCACCCCAGAAGCCAGACGAAGTCGGCCGGAGCTGGCCTGGAGAACAATTCTCCGAATGGCCTAACGAACGGGAAAGCGGATCGCCGTAGCCAACCGCCGGGCGATACCATCAGCCGCCGCGGAGGGGCTATTCCGCGCCGTAGCGCGAACTAGAAATGGTTGCAGAAGTGGGAGAAGCCTCGCCCCCACCCTCTCCCAAAGGTAGAGGGGATCCCTTTTCCGTGGGGAGAGGATGAAGGCAAGGCCCCGCGCTTGGAGGGCGAATTCACTTTTTGAAGCCGCTTAGCCGCTTCAAGACTCTGGGCGGCAGTCTTCCGGCGAGGCCGCGTAACGCATGGTTCGGATTCAGCAGCCGCAGAAGGCGGGCTTGACCTCTCACTGACGACCTGAGTAAAATATTTCCCTGCGTAAGAACCACGTAAATCGGGCGCTGAGCAGCGCGCATCAGAAAGGCCACCAATTATGTTAATCACCACCTCGTTAGGCCAGCTTCTCCCCCGTAGTCGCTCGATCTTATCTTCGTTAGGCGAGCGCGCTCGACTGCACCCCGTTGTCGTCTTCCTCCTCCTCGGTTTGTCGCTCACGCCGTCGCAGGCCTCGCAGCTCAAAGAGGCGCAGGTCAGCCAGGTAATCAAAGACGTAAAACTTCTCCCGGCGCAAGCCGCCCCGCGCCCGGCGAGCGTGAAGGACCAAGTGCGCGATGGCACCGCCGTGCGCACCGGTGTGGAGTCGCGCGCGGAACTTATCTTCACCGATCAGACTCTCGCCCGCCTCGGCGCGAATACGATCTTCAGTTTCAACGAAGGCACCCGAAATCTCGATCTCGGCGGGGGCGCGATGCTTCTCCGCGTGCCCAAGAACGCCGGGGGCGCGCAGATCAACACCGCGGCCGTGAGCGCCGCGATCACCGGCACCACCGTGATGATCGAGTATCATCCGGACGCGTATATCAAGTTCATCATTCTCGAAGGCACGGGCCGTATTTTCCGCCGAGGCCAGGTCGGTGAATCGGTCCTGCTCCACGCCGGACAGATGCTGATCGTCAATCCAAACGGCAAAGGACTGCCCGACCCGGTCGACGTCGACTTGGATCGCTTGATCAAAACCTCGCTCCTGATCAACGGTTTCCCGCCGCTGCCCAGCGACTCGCTGATCGCGCGTGAAATCAACGCGCAAACGACAGAGAAATCGGCCGGTGGGTTAATCGCAACCAATCTCGTCATCTTCGGCCGCGGGACGATCGTCTCTCTCCTCGACCCGACGCAGACCAACATCGTCAACCAGGCGAATTCGACCGAGTCGCGCCAGGCCATGCTCTCGCCGACGGCGACGCCCACCGTCACGCCCACCGTAACTCCAACCGTCACACCTACATTGACTCCAACCGTGACACCTACATTGACTCCCACCGTGACCCCTACTGTAACTCCCTCGGTGACACCGAGCAAGTATGGGACGCCGCCAGTTATTACGTCGCCGAACCCGTATATCATCACGAACAAGACGACGATTCAGACCGACCCGGCGATCACCACTAATGGCCAGACTGATTACGGCAAGATTTATCGCGGGCCAACTCAGGACGGAGTGCCCGCGGCCTACCTCTTTGGAACGACCTCGGCTTTCGATACGGCCATCGGGTTCGATCTGACCTTTGAGGATGTTAATCTTCTTCCGCTGGCAGTCTTTAAGTTCAGCGCGCTCGATATCACCGGCAATCCGAGCATAACGATCCCCGCAGGAGGCACGCCGAATCTCGCGCTCATCAGTGTAGGCGACATCACCTCCGGGCCCCCGGGCGGGATCCTTACTTTCACTGGACTGAACTCGCTCCTCCTCGCCACGCAGGATGGCTCTATCACTCTCGGCTCGGAAATCTCCTTTCAAAATATCCCGTCGCTCGCCTTCTATGCGCGGGGAAGCAACTCCGACCTGACTTTGTCCTCGGATATATTGGGTGTGAGCACTTCGACAAGCCTGATCGCACAAAGGAATGTCAACGTAGATGGAAATAGTCTCGACAGTCAGACGCTGGAGGTCATAGCTGGCGCGAACATAAACATCGGTGTCAATAGCCCGGTCACAATCACTGGGAGCGAGGCATCACTGTTAATACCAAATTCCGGCGGCGGAAATATTTCCGGGAACGCCACCATTACGCTCAATCCGGCGGGCAATCTGACTCTTAACGGCGCTAACGGGCTCTCGCTCACCATTGATAACAGCGGCGGCGGTTCCATCGGTGGCAGTGCACAAATCTCATTGAACACGGCTGATCTCACCGCCGGATCGCTGAATGTTTTCATCAATAATCGCGATGGCGGCTCGATCGGTTCTTTTGCCGACGTCGTCTGCAACATTCTAGGCAATTTGACCATTACCGGTGATGCCACCATTGGCACATCCAATCGCAACGACGGCCTCGGCGGTGGAACCATGGGAACTGATTCAACCGTCACCGTCCAGGCGAACAGCATTTCGGTGGGTGGACTCCTCAGCGGCTTCGTGAGCGCCAATGCCGGGGGTAGTATCGGCAATGTCGGCTTGCTTCAATTCAATACGACGGGCGACATCCATTCGGGCGGAGGCACATTGTTGCTCGTCCAGAGTACCGCTTTCAATGTGATTCCCGGCCCCTTCATCGCTCCCGGCTTCATTGGTTCGGATGCGCTTCTCACTGTCACTGCAGCCGACCTTACTAGCGATGTTTTCATTGATGCTGAGGTTGGAGAAGCCAGTGGCCAGATCGGTGGGAACGCCGCACTGAATCTAAACATTACCGGCGCGATCACTGCGCCAGACATTCTATTTTTCGTCGGTGGCCAGGCGGGTCAGATCGGCGGCGACGCCACTCTGGCGGTCAACGCGGGTAGCATCTCCGCTGCAAACACGGACTATTCTCTAATCGGGAATGCTAACGGCGGTAACATCACCGGAAACGCCAGTCTCAATATTGGAGTCACTGGCGCAATCACCGCGCCAGACGTTGAATTTTTCCTCGGCAACGGGGCAGGGCAAATCGGCGGAAATGCCAGCATGGTCGTCAATGCCGGTAGCATCTCCGCTTCAACCACGGGGCCGTTTTTCCAAATTGTAAATCCTAACTCCGGCAGCATTGGTGGAAGCGCAACGATAGACGTTACGGCGGCGAGCGTTTCAGGGAATCAGCTTTTCGTCGCCATCCTCAACAGCGTAAACGACGGCACGCCTAACGGCACCATTGCTTCGAATGCTACGATTAACTTCAACCTCTCTGGCACCAGCACTATTGCCACTGATGCGACATTTCAAGTCAACGGCAGCGACTCCGCCGGCAGTGCCGCGATCAATATCAATGGAGGCACCTATAATGTAGGCGGGACATTCACGGGATTTATGGATGGCAGTGGGACCATGACCTTTACTAACGCCACCATTAATGCCGATACGATTAAGGCGAGCGTGTTTGGCGCCAATGGGACGCTGCGGATCGGCGGCGGCACTCTGGCGGCTGATACGACGTTGGAACTTTACGCGCCGGGCAGCAACGGACAGCTCAATTTCACTTCCAACGTCACTCTTGGCGGCAACAGCGCAAAGATTCTTACGGCTAATTCGCTTACCATTTTCAACAATGTTGTGGTCACCATCGGCGGCTCAAATCCGGCTGATGTCTTCACCAACAGCGCCAATTACACGGGCTTCGGCGGCAACGGCACGACTAGCGGCACGTTTGCTGGCGCCGGCGCGAATAATCCCCAACCGCTGAACAGCGCACCGCCGTTCAGTCCATCTCGTTTCGCCCCTGTCGCCACCAGCAGAAAGGCGACCGGCCTCGCAATCAACGTCAGCAGCACAGACCAGTTACTTTCCTTGCTCGATGGGGCTGCTCCCGGTCCTGGCGGGAAGATCGTGATTCCAGCTTCGAGAAGCACGAGTGATGTGGAAACTTCCAGTCGAATGAACGCCGCTGTCCGGGTGAAGACGGATCGTGGCGCAGTGGGTACCCGCACCGCATCCTCATTGCCGGCGAAGCATTTGCCACAATGAATATGGAGTTCCGAAGTGGGTAGGTTTCGGAGGGACGTGCTTCCGCACGTTCGGCCTGTGATTCGTTAGGCAAACGCTCGCGTGGTCGTTAGGCAACTCCGCCCCGGCCAGCTGCCTAATCCCGCAGCCTATTTTCCACGTAGCCCGAGCCGAGAGCGATGCCAACCATGAGGAGCGCTCCCGCCGTCGCCAGCGGCACCGGGTCAAAAGGCGCGGTCGGCAGTGAGACCACTCCGTTCTCATCCACCTGCGCCGGCGCAGGCACATAGCGACCGTGCCTCGGCGCAGAGAACCCGCGCGCGAAACGCTGCAGGCGCTCCGGCAGTTCGTCGTCGTCCATCGGAACGCCATGCCCGCAGCCGACCACGTTAGGCCGCAATTCCGCTAACTTCTGCACCGAGCGGCGGGTCGCGTCCCAATCCATGTTGAAAGGCGCCCCCGCGCGCGAAAGCTCTTTTTTCGCGCCGATTAATCCCACCCACGAATCCATATTCATCGTGGCGAACGCGTCCCCGGCCAGCAGCACGCGATCGGACGAACGGTAAAACGAAACATGACCTGGCGAATGTCCGGGCGTTTCGGTCCAGCGCCATCCCGGCAGGCCCGGTAACTCGTCTTCCGGCAGGACGCGCAACCAACCTTCCAGATCAGCCGCCCCCGATGGCATGAAGCGCGAAAGAAACGCAATCGCCCCGCCGATCGTGGGGTCAGGCGGTGGATAAGCCGCGCGCCCGGTCAAGTAAGGCAACTCCATCGGATGCGCGTAAATCGGCACGTCCCATTTCTCCGCCAGTTGCCGGGCCGACCCCCGATGATCGAAATGTCCGTGGGTGAGATAGATCGCTTCCGGTCGTGATCCCGCGCCAAAGCGCGCTTCGGCCGCGTGAAGAATTTGTCCAGCGCGCCCCGGCAGTCCGGTATCGATCAGCGCCCACGTCCCGCCGGGTTGACCGAGAAAGTAAGCGTTCACAAAACTGATCGGCAGCCAGCCGACATCGGGAGCGATTCGTTCAATAGCTTTCATGGTAGAAATGTCTGCATAGATAAAACGAAGCGCAGCGCGCTATTTGCCGTAAATCAAAATCCAAAACCCAAATCCGGCCGGCCTCCAGGTGGATCGAGAGACGAATTTTTATCGTTTACGGAATCCGCAGCGTTTGTCCCGGCTTCAAGTCGGCCGGCTTCGCCAGAATCTCGGGATTGGCCGTCAGAATTTTTCCCCAGCGCGACGACGTCTTGTAAAACTTCCGCGAGATAGACGCCAGCGTATCGCCCCGCTGGACCGTGTAACTGCGCCCCTTGCCCACGCCTTTCGCCTTCTCGTTAGGCGGAAGCGGCCAGGGCGCGGTTTTTCCGGCGTCACCCGCCGCTTTGTTTTGCGCCCAGCGTTCGTCGATCTGCTTGCGCAGATTCAGATTCTCATTGCGCAAACGGACCGCGTCCGTCTGCGTCACGATGGCATCGCCCGAAAGTTTGGTCAGGAGGGTGAGCTCGTCGCGTTTCATGAAATTCTTCACTTCCTCGGCGCGTTTGCCTGTAGGCGTGAGGGTGAGGAAACGCTTGAAATGATGGAGCGCGTTGAGCGGGTCGTTCATCTTGTCGTCGTAGAGGAGGCCCAGCTTGTAATGGACGTCCGCCGCGCTCGCGCTCCCGTCGAGCGCCGCTTCGTAAAGATTGATCGCTTCCAGGTAATTCCCCTCCTCGGCTTTTGCATCCGCGTCACGCGTCAGCTGCGTCTTGCGCTGGGTGACCATGCGATCGCAGCCGGCGAGCATGCCTAACGAGAGAAAGAGTATGGCACCAACCGATCTGGTTCTCAATCCTGCTCCTGCTCTTGCTCCTAATCTCGCGATCATAATCTTGGCGTTTGGCTTGGGAGCAAGAGCAGGAGCAGGAGAAAAGAGCTCAATAGCGCGGAACACTGGGATCAATTTCCGCCGACCACGCATCGATACCCCCGGCCACGTTAGCGACCTTCGTAAAACCGGCCCCGAGCAGCAACTCCGTCGCGACCGCGCTCCGCATTCCGGTGTGACAAAGCACGAGGATTTCCTTTTCCCGATCCAACTCCTCCACCCGCGCCGGAAGCTGGCCTAACGGAATCAAATTTGCGCCGGCAATCCGCGCCAGCTCGAATTCGAACGGCTCTCTCACGTCGAGAAGAACTGCCGGTTCGACGCTTGCCAGTTTTTCCTGCAAAGCGTGCACGTCGATCTCCGGAACGGGTGTCGCCACCGCCGACGCGCCATCGCAAAACGCCTCGTAATCGAGCGGTGCAGTGATTTGCGGCGTATCGCCGCAGACCGGACACTCCGGATCGCGCCGCAGATTAAACTCGCGAAACTTCATCTTGAGCGCATCGAAATGGAGCAGCCGGCCGAGCAGAGTTTCGCCGAGGCCGAGTATTAACTTCAGCGCCTCCGTCGCCTGGATGGTGCCGACGATTCCGGGAAGCACGCCGAGCACGCCCGCTTCCGCGCAACTCGGGACCGAACCTGGAGAAGGTGGCTCCGGAAAGAGGCAGCGATAGCAAGGGCCGCCGAGATGCGGCGCGAAGACGGTCGCCTGTCCATCAAAGCGAAAGATGGAGCCGTAGACGTTAGGCTTACGCGCAAAAACCGCGACGTCGTTAGCCAGATAGCGCGTCGCAAAGTTGTCGCTCCCATCGAGGATAAGATCGTAGTCGACAAGAATTTCTTGCGCGTTCGCGCTCTCGAAACGGCAGGAGTGAATCCGCACCTCGACGTGCGGATTGACCGCCGCGAGGCGGTCGCGCGCCGACTCTCCTTTCGGCCGCCCCACGTCCTTTGTGCCGTGGAGCAGTTGCCGCTGCAAATTCGAAATTTCGACTCGATCGAAATCGACCAGCCCGATCGTGCCGACGCCCGCGGCCGCCAGATAGAGCGCCGCGGGCGAGCCGAGACCGCCCGCTCCCAAACACAAGACCCGCGCCGCCTTCAGCCGCTCCTGTCCGGCAAGCCCGATTTCCGGCAGCATGAAGTGCCTTGAATACCGCAAACGTTCTTCCGCGTTGAACACGTTTCGCTTCTCGTTAGGCGAAGATGCCGTCATTCTTGCACCAGCTCCCATTTGATCCCGACGATCCGCTGATCCTCAAAGCGCTTCAAGGATTTCGGAAACTGAAGATGAATGGCGCTTTTGCGTTCGATGAAACCGACGCAGCCAAAATCGCTCCCGCCGTCGCCGCGCTGAATCGTCATGATGCGGATCTGGCGGATGCGCGTTTGCAGTTGCTGGTCCTTTTTCGGCGGTTGCCACAAAGTGTAGGCGGCGGGCCGGCCGCATCTCTCGACGACGACTGCGAAACGCGCGGTTTTGACTTGGAGGAGTTTCACCTAACGAAAAGACCGCCAGAGAACCACGGCAAAGAGGATCAAACTACCGTTGCTGCATTCCTGCCCTGGCGGGATTCGTAGGTCCTCAGTCCATAGCCCCTGACGGAGCCGGAATTTCCCGCAAAGAGAACCGGGGCGCAATCGTTTTCCTTGTGCGCAGCGGTGCTGCGTTGACAGGCCGCGACGCGTTTGCTTCGATGCGGCGTGAAATTTCTCCTGCTTTTCTGTGCGCTGGCGACGCTCGCTACCTCCTGCACCACGCTCTCGAATCGGCGCGATCTTTACAATCCGAGCGAAGACGCCGGCCCCTATAATACCCTGCCGCCGGCCCATCCGATAAGACCCGAGGCGGAGAATCCTCCAGCCTTGCGCGAACCGCTGCCGCCCTCGCCGCGCTAGCGCGCCTAACGCCTAACGAGTTCAGAGATCGAGCAGCTCGCGCTGCCACTCCACCAAAATCTGGCCCGTGCGGCTCTCGTCCGCGGCGATCGTTTCCAGCGCGCCGCGCGACGCGATGAAAGAGGGATCCAGCGCCAGCTCGGTCGCATGCTTGTCGCGCCGTTGTTTTAATTCCTCCACCCGTTTGTCGAGATCGCGGGTGCGCGGCTTATTCACGCGGGCCGGCCGGCTCGGCCATTCTGATTCAGGGAGAGCCAGCGCCGTGTTCGCCGCCGCGAGAAAGCCGCGGCGACGGCGGTCCGAGAAATGGCGAAAGTCCGGCGTCTCGCCCGCCACAAAACGCGCCGCTGCGTCGAGCAGCGCGCTGTTTTGCAAAACGTGAAACGCCGGCCGGTCGCTGCGTTGCGCTTCCTGATCGCGCCAGTGCCAGAGCGCGCGCACGACGGCGTTGGTTTGCGCAGGCAACGTGCCGCTGCCGGAGAGACGCCAGGCTTGAACGGGATCGCGCTCCCGTTCCACGGCCGCTTGTTCGAGCGCGCGCCGGCACGACTGGCGGAACCATTCGGTCCGGCCACGCTCTTGCAGCTCCGCCTCCATTCTCGCGGCGAGCGGCAGAAGATAATGAGTGTCGTTCTTCGCGTACTCGGCCATCACCGCCGGGAGCGGCCGGCGCGCCCAGTTGGCCTTTTGCGAGCCTTTCGCGAGCGTGATGTTGAAATATTGCTGCACCAGCGCGGCGAGACTGAATTCGCGCAGCCCGAGCAAGCGCGCGGCAATCACCGTATCGAAAACTTCCTTGGCAGAAAACCCCAGCGTGCGCCGCAACAGCCGCAAATCAAAATCCATTCCCTGCAAAACGATTTCCTTTTCCGCGAGCGCCGCGCAGAGCGGGACCAGATCGATCGACGCCAGCGGATCGACGAGGAATTCCTGCCCGTCAAAGGTAAGCTGAATGAGGCAAAGCTTTTCGAAGTAGCAGTGCAAACTGTCGGCCTCGGTATCGACCGCCACCCGCTCGACCGCGCGCAGCCGCGGGAGAATTTCCGCGAGTTGAGAATCCGACGTGATCACCGCAGGCCCGCCAGCAAGAGCTCGGCGTTCGTCTTTGTCGCCTGCAGGTTTTTGATCAACATCTCCATCGCCTCGAGTGGCGGCAGCGCGGCCATCGCTTTGCGCAGAAGCTGCACGCGCTCCCATTCCTCGGGATGATAAAGCAGATCCTCGCGCCGCGTGCCCGACTGGAGGACGTGGATCGCGGGATACAATCGCTTCTCCACCAGCGAGCGGTCCAGATGCAGCTCCATGTTTCCCGTCCCTTTGAATTCCTCGAAAATGACCTCGTCCATTCGGCTGCCGGTATCGATCAAGGCCGTCGCCAGAATCGTTAGGCTGCCGCCCTCCTCGACGTTGCGGGCCGCGCCAAAAAATCGTTTCGGCTTGAGGAGCGCCTTCGCCTCGACGCCGCCCGACATGGTGCGGCCTTTGCCCCGCACGAGCGCATTATAACCGCGCGCCAGGCGCGTGATGCTGTCGAGCAAGAGCACCACATCCTTCTTTTGCTCGACGAGACGCTTCGCGCGCTCACTCACCAGCTCGGCCACCTGGATGTGCCGGTGTGGCGATTCGTCGAAAGTGGAGCTGTAGATTTGGCAATCAACTTCCCGCTGAAGATCGGTCACTTCTTCCGGGCGCTCATCGACGAGCAACATGATGAGGACGATCTCGGGATGATTCGCGCGAATCGCCTGCGCGATTTGCTTGAGCAGAATTGTTTTGCCGACCCGCGGCGGCGCCACAATTAACCCTCGCTGACCGCGACCGAGCGGCGTCAGCAAATCAACCGCCCGGGCGCTGATCGAATCAGCGGCGTCAGACTCGAGCAGGATGCGCCCCTCTGGAAAGAGCGGAGTGAGACTGTCAAATGCGGTCGGCGTCTGCCATTCCGCGGCTGGCTGACCTTCCACCGCGACGAGCCGATCGAGCATCAATCCTCTCTCGCGATCGCGCGGCGGCCGGACCGTCCCTTGCAACATCTGCCCGGGCCGCAGACCGAATTGCCGGATGAGGTGATGCGCCACGCCCACGTCTTCCGGAAGCGGGAGAAAGTTGAGGCGGGGCGATCGCAGGATCGCGGGGCCGTCGTTAGGCTGCTCCAAAAATCCATCCGCGGTCACGTGAAGACCGCGCGGGATTCCTTGCCTAACGAAATGGAAAATCTGCTCATGCCGGGTCTGCCCGGGTTGCGGCGGGCGCAAATCGAACCGCGCGTTGAGATCGTAGAGCGCCGCCGGTTCCAGCTCCTGCAGCTCCTGCAAAGTAAAGGCCGGAGACGGCGGCGAATCCGCCGGCTCGTTAGGTTCAGCCACGAGCGTGGTCGGGGCGCCACTCGCCGCTGTCACTTCCTTCGAGGCGTATTGTTCTTCGTCCATTAGAATTAGCGCCAGCGCCGGGAGAGCGTGTCCGCCTGCGCCTCGAGCACTGCGACCGGTCCGTTGTTCCAGACGACGTGGTCGGCCCGCGAGATCTTTTGTGAGAGTGGCATTTGCGAGGCAATCATGGCCATGGCTTGAGCGGGCGAAAGACGGGCGCGCCGCATCAGCCGATCCTGCTGTATCGCCTGCGCACAGGCCACCACGACGATGGCATCGCACAAATTTTCACCATTGGTTTCATAGAGAAGAGGGATATCAGCCAGAAAAAGCGCGCCCGTCTGGTGGCTTTGGTTCGCTGCGGTGGCCCACTGCAGGCGAATGCGCGGATGGAGGATTTGCTCGAGCGCGCGCTTCTTTTCCGGCTCGGCAAAGACTATGGCGCGAAGTGCCGCCCGATTCAAATCCCCCGCCGCAGAAAAAATTTCCGCCCCAAATTGCGCGCGCACCATCTCGCGCACTTCCGCATCCTCATCCACGAGCAGGCGCGCGGCGCGGTCCGCATCGAAAAGCGCCGCACCCGTCCGCTCCCGCAGCAACTGGCTAAAGGTCGATTTCCCGGTGGAGATCCCGCCGGTGATCCCGATCACAGTGCAACGCGTGGACATCGATTTTGCTCTGCGCTTCTAAAGAGATTCAGCTAAATCCGTCAACATCGTATGCATTCCTCTCGTCGCCCTCCCAACAAATGCAGCTCTCGTTAGGCCGGCACGGCAACACATTCCACTACGATCTTTCCAGCACATGTAACCTCAGCTAAAACACCGGTCTATGTATAACAAAAACAACCTTGCCAAACTGAAGAAGATGGACAGCCTCACGCCCGAAGTGATGAAAGCGTTTTGGGCCTTTGACAAAGCTGCCATGGCGGCGGGGGCGATCCCCGTGAAATACAAAGAGCTGATCGCAGTCGCCGTCGCGCACACCACCCAATGCCCGTACTGCATCGATGTCCATGCGGCGAATGCACGCAGAGCCGGCGCCAGCGAGACAGAGCTGGTCGAGACCGCCATGGTGGCGGCAGCGCTGCGCGCGGGAGCCGCAGTGACTCACGCGACCCATACTCTCTCTGACTAAGTGCAAAACGTGCGCCTTATGCGCGCACGACTCAGGTGATAGGCTACAGGAGGACAAAAAACCCGCGCCACCTCGCGGCGACGCGGGCTAATGTCAGGTCAGTTTTAGCGACTTAGCTTAGACGGCTTACGGCAAGGCTGCCGTTGCCATTCCCATTGCCGTTAGGCGCGATCGCCGCCAACGGCGCCAGCTCTGCCTCGGACGCCACCGGCTTCTCCGCCGCCACGGGCGGCATTGTCACCAAGATCCCCGTGCTCGCCACACTCTGCGAGTTCCCGTTCACCGCCTGCACGATGATCTCCAGCGTAATACCCGCCGCGATACCATCCAGCATCGCCATTGGAGTGAGAGAGCTCGCCACAAGCTTGAACTCGTTCTCCACGTCCAGGATTCTAGTCCGGAAACGGTAGCGCGTCGCCAAAGGCGTCGCATCGCATTCCAGCAGGATCTCCATTCCCATCACCGTCGCGCGCAGACCCGTCGGCGCAACCGGCGTCGTCGGCGTGGATGGCATCTCCAACCCAAAAGCCAGCCAGCGCGGATCATCCTTCGCCAGCTTCTTATCCAGGTTGGCGACTAGCGTGCTCATCAAGTCGAGGAGGTTCACCCGTGTCGGCCGCCGCGCGGTATCCGCATCCTTCAAGGCCAGCTCGGCGGTAGTCACCCCTTGCTGACCGCTATCCGCGGCATCGGTCAGCTCCGTCGCCTTGGCAGCGGTCACATCCAAGTCAGCCACTTCGTAGCTCGGGTTATCAGTGTAATAGGTTACCAGGGCCAACCCGAGTGCGATGCGGCCTTCGATCGTCTTCGGCACAGCCGTGCTGGTCGAGACAAAGCCAGCTTCCGCCCAGGCGACCGACCAACGACTGCCGAGCCGGCGCGCAAGCACCGCGCGCACAGTGAGGAGCCACTCATAGAGCGCATCCTGCGCTGGCTTGGACACCTCATAAGCATTACGGAGCGTATTCCGGGAAGTATTGAAGGTATTCCCGACGTTTCTAAACGCAGTCTTACTGGCAAGCATCTGAGCTGCGTTCACCATCGTAACAGGAATCGCCGCCGCGAAAGCGACGAGCCCGTTGTACATCTTGGTCGCCAGGATGAAGACTTGGCCCCAATTAGTCGGTATTTTTCGCATGCCATGCCTGATAACACACGGCGTACCCAGTCCTTCGCTCGTTATGCTGAGAGTAGCGAGATCGCTAAAGGACTACAAAGGCTATGAATTTAATAACTCTTTCCCAGTTCTTTCGGTCCGCGGGTCTTGAACATACTGCCGCCAACGTCCAGCTGCTTCGCCGCGCCGGACGTTTTGTGGTTGTCGAAGAAGCACCCGTTCGCGTGATATTTGCCAAATGAAAGAGCTTACTTCCACGGCAACATCTCTCGGCTCGCCCTCGCCCGGTTGAACCGCGCCGGATGCCCGCTGCACGCCTGACGCCGAGTGTCGATAGTAAAGCTCTGACCCCTTCTGCCCAGCTGGTTCTTCGCCCAGCAGCATTTCAGCGTGTCAGTATTTCCACCGGTTACCCGTCAGCGCGAAGCTTCGGAAGGCCATCGGGAAAGAACCTGGCCAGCGCATTGCGGCCGTGAACGAGCGGCTCTCGTATAATAGGCGCGATGAGACTTCAGAGCGAGGCATTGGAGATTACAGCTATGGCGCGATTCCGAGTTTCTTTTCGATTTCCTTACCTTCCAAGCGCGCTTCCGCCCAGGTCATCGGGAACAAATAAATGTCGCCGCTTTTTTCTGCTTCGGTGATCCTTGATAGCGCCGTGCGGATAATTCTTTTCTGCAACTCCTCGTGAAATGGCACACCGAAGTGGTGGCCCATCATAAACGGCAGAAACACCGCGCGCGGCGGCTTGATGTGTTCGGTGACATCCAGCGAGACCGATAATGAAACCGTCGGAACCCCCCTTTTTTCTAGTGCCCGCTGAACCAGCGAGATGCTCTGATGGCAGATGGGTCAGGCCGGCGCCAGCAACGCAAGGTCTGCGTTTTCCGCCTCCACCGCATCGGCGATATCTTCCGCCAGCGTCCGCTCCAATCTCTCCGGGTCCATGTTGTAACCGATGAAGGAATAGAAGTTCTTCGTTAGGCTACCGATGACCCGTTCGTTAGTCAGCTCCTGTAGGCGCTCGATCGGGAAGATCACATTCAAATCGCGATTCGCGCCGAAGGTCGGATATTTCAACTGGTGAATCTCCAGTTCCGCCGGCTTCGAATCGGACGGAACCCGCCGGAAAGTGTAATCACCCACCGGATGCACCGTGTCGAAGGGCAACGTCCCCTTCGGCTGAATTCCGGCCGTACTGATAAAAGCCAGACGCGCCTCGCCTAACGGTTTGGACAACTTCACCAATGGCACGAAATCCGTTTTCGTAATCATCGAGCCGGGATAACGCTCGTTGACCGTTTCCCACAAACCGGGCCGAAGCTCCTTTCCTTTAGAGATTGCCATCGTGTATCCACTCTCCCGAGCGCCCGACAAAATAAAAGTGCAAATGAAAGAAAAGATGTGCCAGCGTCGCCGTGTCCTTCTCTGCCAAAGTTTGCAGAATGAATTCGCGATCCGTGGCTGGGATTTCCAGCATCGGCTTTAGCGCTTCGATCCACGCCTTATTGATTTCCTTCGCGCCTCGCTCCTCATTTCCGTCACCGAAATGAAGCCGGACATAACGAATTAGTTTTTCCGAATCACCCTCTTTTATCGCGTCTTTTAAATAGGCGAGAGACATTGATTTTATCCGGGCAAATACTTCACCAAACTGTTCGAGTCACTCCACTAGAGCACCGCTAAGCGTCTTCCTGAGACCGCTTGCGCGTCGCCCGACTGTACGGTTCTCGATCGACTGCGTCACGAGGCTTTTTTGCCATCGGGCTCCAGCGAATACGGGAAGAGCGGCAAGAAGCTCGACATGGGTAAAGGTTGCGTCCGCTTCAAATCGTTGGGGGACCTGGCTCTCGACGTGGTCGGCCGCACCGTTGCCCGCGTGTCCGTGGAGGAGCACATGGCCAATTACCAGGCGGCGAGGGCCCTCATGGGCAAGGGAAGAGCAGCGCAAAGAAGGGCGCCAGGAAGTCCGCGGTGAAGAAGACGAAACCAAAGAAGTGATCCTGGCGGCTGCCTTCAGCCGTCATGCTCGCGAGCAGGGGAATTTCATTTCCTTCGACTGAGCTACGGTCGCACCGGTAAGCTGCAGTCTGAGATGTCAGCGAACGATACAATCCCAATCCCGCCACATCTCGGTTGGCTAGTGAAGGGCTCACAAAGACCGTCGACTGTGGATGGCGCCTGATAGATATCTGGGATCTCAGACATCAACCTGATCCGGAGATATTGTCTGCTTGGGCGAAGCACTTTCGCAATCATTATTGCACGGACGACGAGATAGACGCGCTCCGTGCCGGCACACCGCACACCCGCGCGGAATATCTGAAGGAGCTGAAGTTTCCCGATGATGCGGCCGCGCCGGGGGCCGAGCATTCGCTCCGGCGACTTTGGTGAAATACTAGTACCTGATTACGTCGAGTATGTTCTGAAATATTGGGTTCCGCGTTCGCGGTATGATCGAAAAGATGTCAGAAACGAATCTACGAAGGGCTCTGACATTCTCGGATTCAAGTTTGTTAATCCGGGTGCAACGTCGCCTCGAGATGTTCTTTTGATCGTTGAAGGCAAGACGCAGTTGGCCGGCAAAAAAGCGAAAGACATTCTTCAACAGGCCATTCGCGATTCGGCGAAGGACGAAATCCGGAAAGGCGATTCATTGAACGCACTGAAGCAGCGATTGATAGACCGTGGAAAACTCAAGGATGCGGAGAAGGTGTCGCGATTTCAGAGTCCTGAGGACAATCCGTACGTTAGCCGCTTCGGAGCGGCAGCTGTTTTTTCCTCAGAGCTACTAGATACAACCGTCTTGCAAGCGAGCGATACCACCGCACATCCCCACAAAGACCAGCTTTCGTTGGTAGTTATAACCGGACCAAAGCTTATGGAACTCGTCAACACGCTATACGAGGTGGCGGCAAATGAAGCCTGATCTCCGCTCGAATACCCTCCTTGGCATTACAAGGTCCAAGGCAAAAATGATCGAGTTCAGCATACCCACTGAATATCGAATCGCTCCCGCACGTGACCCTGACAATCTCTTCCCGCTTACAATTGGTATTATTGGCGATTTCGCTGCAGGCGTTGCTCGCGAAGATCCCACTGCTGCCTCGGTAGAGACCGCCAAACAGGAACTGCGTTTTCTGCCTTCTTCTTCGATGCGTTCCTCAACGGCGAAGTTGCCGAAGCCGAGGAGTCATATATCCGGTTGCTGGCAGGCTCGGCTTATTACCTCTGCGGCCTAGCCGGAAGCTCTGCTGTCCTCGTGAGCCGGCTCGCGGACGCTTCCGATCCTGATTGTCGCGGCCTCGATAGAACGCTCGCATGGTTCCTTAAAGGACAATTCGTCTACGCTCTTGCGCTTGAGAGAAGTCTCTATTCTGAGCTCGTGGCCACGGCAACGGATGCTGTGTGCCGTTTTTATTCAGCCGGAGTTCCCGAGGCTACGATCCTTGCGCCTCTACGCTCGGTGCGTGGATTAGCTTATGCGGTTGGGACAGCTCGGGAAGTGCTTCTCGCAGACCTCATCTTAGCCATCGCGACCCGACGCATTCAGAACTCAGCGCGAGTGTGTCTTCCTGAATTTACCGGAATTCCCGCTTCGGAATGGGAAGCTGTTCTGCAGAGGCCGACGTTCATTCGCGAGTTCTGGCCAGCACAAAGGCTACTTGGCGAAAATGGTGTTTTCAGAGGCCGCTCAGCCGTCGTCCAGATGCCAACAAGCGCAGGAAAAACGAAAGCAACTGAAATCCTCATTCGTAGCGCATTCATCGCAAATCGGAGCACCGCGGCGATAATCGTCGCTCCATTTCGCGCGCTGTGTCACGAAATTCGCGACACTATGATTGTTGCCTTTCGCGGTGAGGATGTCCGGATTGATGAGCTTTCTGATATCCCTCAGCAAGACTTTAACCTCGCTCAGTTGACGACGAGGAGTGTGATTATCCTCACACCAGAAAAGCTTTTGTATATTTTGCGCTAAAGTCCCGAAATCGCGCAGACCATTGGAGTCTTGATCTACGACGAAGGTCACCAATTTGATTGCGGCGCGCGCGGTATTACATACGAGCTCTTGGTTACATCTCTGAAGACACTAATTCCAGCGGATGCTCAGGTGGTTCTGATATCAGCTGTTATAACGAACGCTGACGCAATCAACCAGTGGCTGAACGGAGATCAGGGATCGATTGTTGCTGGCGTCGATCTCCACCCAACGCTCAGGAGTATAGCGTTCGCTAGTTGGAAGGATTCCTTAGGTCGACTCGAGTTTCTGCCTCAAAGGGATTCGGGCGACTACCGATACTTTGTTCCTCGCGTTCTCGAAACCTTCGAGCTGAGGAAACGATCAAGTCGTGAGAAACAGAGGTACTTTCCGACCCGTGATGATGGCCAATCGATCGCAATATATCTCGCGCTGAAACTTTTTAAACAGGGCGCGATCGCGATATTTTGCGGACTCAAAGGGTCCGTGGTTAAGATCTGCGAGAAGCTTGTCGACGCCATCGAACGCGGTCTTCCGCTCGAAACGCCTCTAAACGATTCGGACCGGACTGAAACGCGAAATCTAGCGCAGTTAATTGAAAGGCACTTCGGTCAAACCTCGCCAATCACGAAGTGTGCGAAAATCGGGATCTTTACGCACCACGGCAGCACGCCCGCCGGCATCCGATTATGCGTTGAGCATGGTATGAGAGAATCCCTGTTGAGGGTCGTCGTTTGCACGTCAACACTTGCTCAAGGAGTCAACCTACCCATCCGCTACCTCATAGTCACTGGCGTGTATCGAGGGGCCGAACGGATCAGCGTCCGCGATTTCCAGAATCTTATCGGTCGCGTTGGCCGTTCGGGCATGCACACGGAGGGCAGTGTCATATTCGCCGACCCGGAAACGTACGATCAACAAAATACGTATGCCGGCCGATGGCGATGGAACCAAGTTGAAGAACTCTTCGATCCTTTAAGGGCTGATGCATGCGCAAGCTCGCTTCTTAGCCTTTTTGAACCGCTTGAAAGCGCGGATACCAGAACGCAAGCGAAGTTAAACGTTAGGGCGTTCTTTGAATCCTATCTTGGCAATGAAGCGGGGCTCCCGGCTTTCGCCAATGAGCTGTCGCGCGAGCTCGCGGCAGGTCAATTCCCAGTGGCTTCTTTGATTTCACAGCTGCAGCCTCGAGGCAAAGTAATCGAGGCTCTTGAGAGCTATTTAATGTCAGCGTCGGTCGTAGACCAGGCGGAACTCGAAGAAGCCGCGGTTGTTGAATTGGCGAGAGGAACGTTAGCGTATCATCTGGCGACGCCAGCCCAGAGACGCGACCTCGAAGAGCTTTTTCGTGCTGTCGGCCAACATGTAATGACAAAGGTCCCGGATGCGGAAACCAGAAAGAGATACTCGAAAGCTCTACTCGGCGTCTCGAACTCACTGATAGTTCACGCTTGGGTAAGGCAAAATCGCGAAGCCTTGGTCTCAACGGCCTCTGATGAGGATCTGCTCACGCTTTTGTGGCCGGTAATGACCGCAATTATAACGAATTCAAATTTCACCAAGTGCA
This sequence comes from Chthoniobacterales bacterium, assembly GCA_013815325.1. Taxonomy (GTDB): domain Bacteria; phylum Verrucomicrobiota; class Verrucomicrobiia; order Chthoniobacterales; family UBA10450; genus Palsa-1392. The sequence goes on along the minus strand of JACDGM010000080.1, from coordinate 1,431 downwards.
CCAATCCATTGGCGCTACGTGAGGTGGCGGCCTTATGGATTGCGGAGGCGACGCCTGTCGCGATTCTCCAATATCTAGAGCGGAATGAAGTGAGATTCGGCGAGGGGAGCAGACCGCGCCGGCCGCATATCGACCACGTCATGGACATCTGCGAGAACGCATTGGCGTTTGAGGGTGTGCTAGGTCTCGCAGCGGTCTGCGAGTGCTGTGGTATGGAATCTATCGATCAAGCATTTATTGATCGCATAACTGCTCTGCAAAAAAGGCTGAAGTACGGCCTAGCGTCCTGAGCGCAATCGCACTGCACGAGCTTGGTTTCTCAGATCGAATAGTAGCGCCAGAGCTAGTTCTAGCGCTTAGTATCGATGCTGGAGAAAGGGCAGCCGTACGCCGAAAGCTAAACGAAAGTCGAGAAAAATTGACAGCCTTACTTGAAACGTTGCCCTCCTACTTTCGCATTGTTGCGAGCAACGTTTGAATTGAGATATCCGCGAGGCAAAACTGTCTAGGGAAGTTACGCCTTGGCGTAAACTCCCGCGCCTTTTTCGGCGAATTCATCGGCCTTTCCGCCATTCCTTTTTCCAAAGCTTCTTCCTCGGCTATGCCCTGCTCAGCCGCGTGTTTGCGTACATCCTCAGTTATCTTCATCGAACAGAAGTGAGGGCCGCACATGGAGCAGAAGTGAGCCGTCTTCGCTCCTTCTTGCGGCAAGGTCTCATCGTGGAACTCGCGAGCAGTGCAATTGGGGTCAGTGTGCAAATCTTGACTGCCTCTAGCTCCGATTCATCGCTTGCTCCACGAAAGACGCCAATCGCTTGGGCACTGTCCCTTTGATTGGTTCCTTCCCAACGCGCCTCAGTTGCTGACTAACGTTGGCCGCACTGCGCATTGCCAGACGTTCCGCCAACCATACTTGCGAAACCGTCGTTCCCCGCCATAAGAGCCGGGCCAGAGCGATTTTCCTCGGATCGCTCCCGGGAATAGCCGCGAGCTCTTTCTCGTCCAACCCCGCTGCCGCCAATCCCTCTCGCAGCCACTGCTCGGCCCGCTCCAACCCGTGCGCCCGTCTGATCGCCACCCCGCGATAAGCTCGCGATTTGGTGCGACCCAACGTCTTCCCGGCCAGCTTCAGCAGTTTCTCGGCAAAATTCTGGCTGCCCCAATACCAGCCCCGTCGCAAATGGCTGCAACGCGCATCCACCTCCCCGCTTGCGGCCACCACGCCAGCGCGCGAGTTCCCCTCTTCCAGCGCGCGTCGCTCCAGACGTTCCACCATCCGCCGGCGGCCTGCCGTCGTGTCAGCGAATCCGAAGACGTCCAGCCCGTCGCTCGCAGCCAGCCACGGCGCTCGCTTCCTCGGCGGCAGAGCGTAGCCCATGGCCAGGCTGCTCCACCGATAATCCAAAATGCTTTCCCCTTTGGCCACGCGCA
>JACDGM010000166.1 GCA_013815325.1 Chthoniobacterales bacterium | reverse complement strand
GGGGGTGTCAGAAATTCTGTGTGTGAGGCGCTGTGAGACTTGTCCACGGCGGCGGGCGTCGCTTGCGACGAACGACCGACGCGGTGGGCAAGTCGGTGCTGCATGTTACGCGGCGACTCTCGTAAAGCGATCTGCGTAGAGGATCGCGAATTGATTCATCGCCGCCTTCCAATCCGGAGCCGCGCGGCCCCAGTCGGCCGTGATGTTGCGCAGCGCCAGCCAGATCAGCTTGGTGGCCGCATCGTCGCTCGGGAAGTGACCTCGAGTCTTGATGATCTTGCGAAGGCGCGCGTTGATGCTCTCGATCGCGTTGGTCGTGTAGACCACCTTTCTCACCGCCGGCGGGAAGGCGAAGAACGGGATCACCTTGTCCCAGGCGCGGCGCCAGGCGCAGGCGACGGTCGGGAACTTCTTGCCCCAGGGGCCCTGCTCGAAGGCGTCGAGCTCGGCCAGCGCGGCTTCTGCGCTCGGCGCGGTGTAGATCGGCTTGATCGCCTGTGCCAGGACCCGGCGGTCCTTCCAGCTCGCGTAGTCCAGGGAGTTCCTGATCAGGTGCACGATGCAGGTCTGCAACGTCGTCGCCGGGAAGACGGCGCCGAGCGCCTCGGCCATGCCCTTGAGGCCATCGGTGACGGCGATCAGGATGTCGGCCACGCCGCGGGTCCTCAGGTCATTGAAGACCTTCATCCAGAACTTGGCGCCCTCGGTGCCCTCGATCCACAGGCCCAGGATGTCGCGCGTGCCGTCGGGCAGCACGCCGAGCGCGAGGTAGATCGCCTTGTTGCGAACGACCGCGTCCTCGCGGATCTTGACCCGCAGCGCGTCGAAGAAGACCACCGGGTACATCGGCTCGAGCGGCCTGGCCTGCCAGGCGGTGACCTCGGCCATGACTGCGTCGGTGACGGAGCTGATGAACTCCGGCGAGACCTCCACACCATAGGTCTCGGCCAGGAAGCCCTGCACCTCGCGCATGGTCATGCCGCGCGCGTACATGGCGATGATCTTGTCGTCGAAGCCGGTGAAGCGCCGCTCGTGCTTGGGGATGAGCACCGGCTCGAAGCTGCCGTCGCGGTCGCGCGGTACCTCGATGCGCAGCGGCCCGTCGTCGGTCCGCACGGTCTTGGCGCTGGCGCCGTTGCGGTGGTTCACCGCGTCGTCGGGCTTGACCCCGCCGGCCGGGTAGCCCAGGTGGTGGCTGAGCTCGGCACCGAGCGCGCGCTCGATCAGCGCCTTCTTGAACGCGACCGACGCGGCGTTGACCGCGTCGCCAGTCATGGGGCCGGTCACGAAATGATCAATCAGCTCCTTGGGTATCGACGGCAACGCCGCTATGCTCGCTGCAACCTTCTTCGTCCTGCTCGGCATAGATGCTCCTTGTGGTCATGCTATGCCTCACACACGAAATATCTGACAGGCTCGGACACCCATTGCAGCGTCGCCAACTCGACCGCCTCCTTGGTCTTCCAGGGCGCCCGGCGGTGGATCATCTCGGCCTTGTACAGCCCGTTGATGGTTTCGGCGAGGGCGTTGTCGTAGCTGTCGCCCTTGCTGCCGACCGAAGGCGCGATGCCGGCCTCGTCGAGCCGCTCGCTGTAGCGGATCGAGACGTACTGCGAACCCCGATCCGAATGATGGACGAGGCTCTTGTCGCGTTCAGGTTGCCGGGCGTACAGCGCCTGCTCCAGCGCGTCGAGCACGAAGTCGGTGAGCATCGAGCTGCTCACCCGCCAGCCCACGATGCGCCGAGAAAACACATCGACGACGAAGGCCACGTACAGCCAGCCCTGCCAAGTCGAGACGTACGTGAAATCGGACACCCAGAGCTGGTTCGGGCGATCGGCCTTGAACTGCCGATTCACCAGGTCCAGCGGGCACGGCGCCTTCGGATCGCTGATCGTCGTGCGCACCACCTTGCCGCACGCAGATCACGCCGCGCAGGCCCAGGCGTCGCATCAGACGCTCGACGGTGCAGCGGGCCACCGCTTGGCCTTCGCGGTGGAGCTGACGCCAGACCTTCTTCGCACCGTAAACCTCAAGGTTGGCTTGCCAGACGCGCTCGATCTGCGGCGCCAGGACTTCGTCGCGTTGGGCCCGCGCGCACCCCAGCACCGGCGTGCGTCGTTGGGCCGCGTGACGTCGATATCCCGACGGGGCGATCTGCAGCACCTTGCAGATCGGCTCGACCCCGTGAACGTCACGATGCTCGTCGATGAACTCCCTCATGACTTGAACCGGCGGTCGAGCTCCGCCTGCGCGAAAAACGCGCTCGCCAGCTTCAAGATCTCGTTGGCCTTGCGCAGTTCGCGCACTTCGCGCTCGAGTTCCTTGACCGCTTCTGGTCAGCCGTGGTCGGCCCCTCGCGCTGGCCACTGTCGCGCTCATGCTGGCGAACCCACCCGCGCAACGTCTCGGCTGTGCAACCAATCTTGGCCGCGATCGACACGATCGCCGCCCATTGCGAATCGTGCTGGCCCGTGACCTCCACGACCATCCGTACGGCGCGCTCCCGGACTTCCGGCGAAAACCTCGTTGACTTCTTCATGGCTCCATCCTCTCAAAGGTTGGAGCCTCCTCAAATACCGGGGCGGTTCACGACCGGTCGCTGCGCCTTGGGCCTAAAGTGGAGGCCTCACTGGACTGCACGACAAGACGAGGAGACACCATGCCGATACATCTGCCCGGCGCCCGCGGCGTCTTTCGCGGCCGATGGGTCTACCTGTACCGGGCCGCGAAGCTTCACATAGGTCTCGTCGACACGCCATGATCGACCCGTGGGACGGCCGAAGCGATTCCAGCGTTTGACAAACTCCGGTGCATAGCGCTGAACCAGCGCATGAGGGTCGTGTGCGAGAGCGACAGACCTCGCTCAGCCATCATCTCCACCAAGTCGCGCAGGCTGAGCTTGAAGCGCAGGTACCACCGCACGCACAGGATGATCATTTCCCGATCAAAGTGGCGGCCCCCGAACAGTTCGTCCCAACTCGAGAACCTGGCCATCGCACTGCCTTTAACTCATGGGAGCGCCACAGGATAGAGGGTCAGGCGAATTGCACCAGAGCCTTTGGCCTGACTGACCCGCCCGGTGTAGATGGCGCGCGGGCAGCCAGGCAGGTCGTCATTCCCTATGCACTTCCAGCGGCCTCGCGACAAGCGACTGCGGCTGTCGAGATGGCGTCCGCTCGGCTCGCCAACGCTTTTTCAAACAGCTCCGGGCGGGCGCCCGGAACGAAGAGCTCGCTGCGCATTGAAAGGGGCGATCATGGCGCGCAGTGTGAGGGAAACGCCGGACGGTAAAAACCATGCCGGGTGCGTTCAGACAGTCCAATTTGTTTGCTTGCCCGGGCTGTCTTCTTGATCTTGCATGTCAACGCGGGCCGACAAGGAACTCTCGATGGACATTGTTTGTCGGAAGCCTGAAGTGGCAAAAGCCGACAAACCCTGTGGGGCAGTGGGCGCAATCGGACGGCTCTCGGCAAGCCGCTTGTGGTTCGTGACGCCGCGATCGTCGCCTGGATTCAGTGAAATATTTCTCGCCCGATTGCCTGCCAGGCGTTTTGTCTGACAGTCGCCTGTGATGAAGGCGGACGAACTCGGCGGTTGCTCTTCGATAGAGTCCATTCTGTTGTCACTTCCAGCTGAAGTCGATGCTCCGCTACTACATGACCCCCGAGACCCGAGATGCAGTGATCGCCGAGTCAAATCGCCTGATTGCGACACGCGCGAAATCGAAGGCCTCTCTAGCCCGGCGAGACAGCCCGCCCACCGACTTTGGCGCTAGCTCTCAGTGGGGTCTCTGGGGATCGCTGCCGTACCTGACGCGAGGCTCCGAGACCTTGCCGAAGTGGCAAGGTTTGTTAGCTTGAACGCGGCGCATCCTGTCCCTTGAAAGGTGTCAGCTCTGCACGAAAGCGTACTCGACCAAATTGTCGGCCTCCCGGTTCGGATTCTTGGGGCCCGTGGTCCCGGTTTGCCCTCGCGCTTGTGTCGGTCGGCCCTTGGCCTTCGGTTCTGAAAGTAGCGTCTGTCTGCGGCGTCGGGGCTCGGTCCGGGTCTCTCAGCAACTGCATCGCGCAGAGCCTGCGATCGCCCTCATGGACGACGTAGCGAAGGGGGAAGCTTGGGATGGGTCAGTAGCGCGATCTTGGCTAGAGGTTTTGCCTTTGCTTGGCCAGGTGCGTCGCCAAAAGGCGCACGTTTTTGTCCCTGCAAAGCATCGCTAGGATCTCCGCTTCGTCCCGAAGGCTTCAAGGAAGGTGACCTGTCCCCGCTTTTTCGACCAATCAATCCTGGAGGACGGCTCGGTTGTGGATGGGGTGATGCTGCTGCTTGAACTCGAGCGGCGTCAAGTAGCTCAGGCTGCTGTGAGTCGGATGGCGTTGAAGTGGAGGCGCCAG
>JACDGM010000165.1 GCA_013815325.1 Chthoniobacterales bacterium | reverse complement strand
GTCATCATCTTGGCCGCAAAGCACATCGCAAAAATCGTAGCGGCGATCGTCGCGACCGTCATGTGGGTCCAGATCATGCGCAACTGCTCGTCTTCGACCCGCTCGATCGATTCCCGATTGATTGGGACGCCAATCTCTGTCCCAAGTCGCTCAAACATCCGATAGCCGTGTACCGGGACGAGTCGAGCGAACTTCATCTCAGTAGTGCTGCAGAAGCCGCGCCATGTCCGGCGGACGGTCTTCGCCGTACTCGGCGCATAGTTCGTGAAACCTGGCAAGCTTTGCGGGAAGAGAAAGCGCTGTGAGTCCGACGGTTTCCCGGTACAGCAAAACCAAGGCTCGATTGCGCGCAGCGTCCACACCGCGCCGCCAGTCGCGCACGATGGCTAGCTGCAATGCGCCGGACAGCTGTGTGAAGGTGTCGGGAAGGCAGACTGATCCGATTCCGCAACTCAAGTCGGCGAACAGCCCATCGACGGGCATTTGAAACGACTCTTCTGTTTTCGGCCGAGCACGCCTCTTCCGTGCCGTACGCCGGGCTGTGGAGGCTTGCTCAGAAGATGTGCGCGAAGAGTCCAATGACGTGCCTTGTCTAGCCACGTTTTTCGGACGTGCGGCCAAGAACTTGAGTTGAGCGCCGCGTTAACCGGCGTTTGCGCGTGCTGAGTTGGCTACCAGCGCGAGACAGCGCATTGGAGAACGAATTCGGGATTGGGGTTTCGGCGAACTGGGTGCGACATGCCGGCCAATTCCGCCTTTTGAACTGTCTTGGCCCGGTTAGCGTGCCGACCGAGGCCGAGTACGGTGCGGCGCTTGGATGAGGAAGGGCGTCTGCCGGGCTGGGTTGATGTCCCAGGAAGTGGTGTAAGTCTTTCGTTGCGGCAAGGCGCGTAGGGCGTAGCCCGAAGCGGCTTGCCGCGCGGCGGCGGCGATCCCGTTCGGGGTGGCCATCGTGGTCCCGGATAAGGTTGAGGTGCGACCCACCAACCTGTCCAAGGAGATTTCCACGATGACCACCGCCACTATGGCACTTGCCGAACTCGCCGAGAAGGGAGCCGACGTCGACGTGCTGCGCCAGATGGTGCAGTTCATGGCCCAGCGCCTCATGGAGCTCGATGTCGAGGGGCGCTGCGGCGCCGGCTACGACGAGAAGAACCCCGAGCGGGTCAACAGCCGCAATGGCTACCGCGAGCGCGCCTGGGACACGCGTGCCGGCTCGGTCGAGCTGAAGATCCCAAAGCTGCGCCAGGGCAGCTACTTCCCCGAGTTCCTCGAGCCCCGGCGCACCGCTGAGAAGGCGTTGACAGCCGTGATCCAGGAGGCCTACGTCCAGGGCATCTCCACTCGCTCGGTGGACGAACTGGTCAAGGCGCTGGGCATGAGCGGCGTGTCAAAGAGCCAAGTGTCGCGCCTGTGCGGCGAGCTCGACGAGCGCGTGGGCGCGTTCCTGAACCGGCAGATCGAAGGCGACTGGCCATACCTCTGGGTCGACGCGACATACGTCAAGACACGCGAGGCCGGGCGCATCGTGAGCGTGGCGGTGATAGTGGCGGTCGGCGTCAACACCGAGGGCCAGCGAGAGGTGCTCGGGCTGAAGGTCGGTGCCAGCGAAGCCGAGCCGTTCTGGACCGAGTTCCTGCGCAGCCTGAACCGCCGGGGGCTGCGGGGCGTCAAGCTCGTCATCAGCGACAGCCACGAAGGCATCAAGGCAGCCGCATCGAAGGTTCTGAAGGCCACCTGGCAGCGCTGCCGCGTGCACTTCATGAGGAACGCCCTGGCGCACGCCGGCAAGACGCAGCGGCGCATGGTCAGTGCGGCCATCGGAACCGTGTTCGTTCAGGAATCGGCCGATGCGGCGCGAGCGCAGTGGCGCTCGGTCGCCGATCAGCTACGCGGCAAGTTCCCCAAGCTCGGAATCCTGATGGACGAGGCCGAGAACGACGTGCTCGCCTTCATGACCTTCCCGCGGGCTCACTGGGCGCAGATCTACTCGACCAACCCGCTCGAGCGGCTCAACGCCGAGATCAAGCGGCGCACCAACGTCGTCGGCATCTTCCCCAACGACGCGTCGATCACTCGGCTCGTCGGCGCCATGATGCTCGAGCAGAACGACGAATGGAGTCTGAACCGCCGCTACATGCAGCTCGAGGGACTGCAAACGCTCAGCGATACTGTGCCCACTCGGCTGTCCGCTGTGGCCCGCTGAGTACCGCGCATTCTCAGCCTGTCCGGGCTGTGGACTTACACCATGCGCTGGGACACGACCAGATCTCGGGTTTGACCAGCCGCAATACCGGGCTGGCCCGCATCGGGAAGGCGAAGAGCCGTAGCCGATGATGAACGGACCCGAGAAGTCAGACTCGGTCGTAGTAGCTATGAAACCTGCGAACAAGGCCGGGCAACCGGCTGCGGAGTGGGCGGAGCCAAGGACCGGGCCCGAGGGGAACACGGGACAACTGCACACGCGACGGACTCAGCGCCGAGGTAGCGTGTCACAGCGGGTGGACCGTGTACGGCCATTAGCGGAGCCCACTGCCACGCATCGCCGTCAACACCCGAGGGAGGAGCCGTATGCCCGAATCGGGCACGTACGGATCTGTGCCGGGGGCGCTCAGCAATGGGCGTCCCTACGGCGATCTTCACCTCCGCTTCCGATCCGTTGCTGCCGCTCGTCTCCCAAACAAGCAGCTCTAAAGCTGCCGCGGCGCGCCTTCCCAGCGGTAAGTCACCGGTCTTACGCTTGCCAGCTTGGTCCACGCGTCGTGTTGGCCTACTACGGGTGATTTACGCAAGAAATGCCGCCGAGCAACTTGATCAGTCGGCTGTCGTTTGCGTGCGATTCATGGAGCCTGGGCGCGAAGCTGGCTGCGATCTGCGCAAAGCTCGCGCTGCCTGATCCAAGAGCAACCAGCATGCACCTGCGGCACTGGCGCCGGCCCTTCGTGCTTCCAGAGATACGCTGTATCAACCCTGCGACTCGTGACGGCTGCCCTGCACTCGCGCGTCAGTCTCCGCTCCGTTGCTTGAATGTCGCGACGGCTGCTGGACACGCCGAATGGCGTCAAGCAGCGGCTCCAATCGAGGATGTCGAAGTAGGTACATCGTATTGCCCATTGTCGACGCGAACGCGGCGGGGATGGAATTAACGAGGACCAGCGTGTCACCGAGCTGACCCAGCAGCGCCTCTGGCGAAAGCTCGTAAGCGCGTTCGTAGCGCCGACCTGCGTGGGCCGTATGGAACTTGCGTTCGTACGAAAAGTCCTCCAGTGAATCGCCAAGCATGACTGCGGCCCACAACGCATAAACATCGAAGTCGCAGGCATAACTCATCATGTCGGTGGTAAACCCGCCCGGGGGGCGCACGTTCATCTCGAGCGCGACATATGAGCCGTCGGGACGTGCGAAGAATTCGAGGTGGAAGAAGCGCCGGCGCAGGGCAAACGCTGCGAGCGCCCGCCGGCCGACCTGCTCGAGCGCCGGCGGAATGCTGCGAAGAGAGTAATAAAACCCATCGAGAGCGCCGGCTCTCACCTCCATGATTCCCCTGTCGTAGACATGAGACGTGCAGAAGACCACGCGTCCTGCCCGGTCCACCAGGCCATCGAAGGTAACGATGACGCCTTCGACGAAGGGCTGCACGACGTGACCGTCAAGGGGCAGACGGAGCGCAGAGTCAAGCTCGGCGTCCGTCGACACCCGGAAGGTAAACGTCGCTCCCGAACCGCTGTCTGGCTTGAAGACGAGGGGAAAGCCGTGCTTTGCGGCGAAGCCCTTTACGGCCCCTGACGACAAGCAGCGGATGCCCGGCGGGGACGGCACGCCAGCCTTCTCGAAGACCTCGGCCATGGCCAGCTTGCTGCGAAGGCGTCCCACCTCCCCCGCCGAGAGGCCTTCGATGCCGAGGTCGTCGCGGAGGCGGCCCTCGACCTCGAGCCAGTGCTCCCCGTTCGATTCTACGAAGTCGATTCGACCGTACTCGGCGATCATAGAGATAACGATGCCGAGCAAGACCTCATATTCACCCATGCGGGGCTCGAACACATAACGTTCGAGTGCGTGGCGCGCATCCGGCGCGAGGTCGCTCTCCGGCATATCACCTACGGCAAGGACGCTTGCGCCGCGGGAGTGCGCGGCGACGCAGAACAGGTGAGAATTCGGTGGAAAGCCTGGCGACAGGTAAAGAATCCTCATCTTCTCTATCCTCGCCTCATCAGCCAGCCGATGCCATTCCAGATCAGAAACGGACATTCATCAGCGCGAATGACCTGGAGCTTCGCGCGGTGCGCGAGTGCGAGCACCTCGCTGTTGGCATCCTCGCGCGACCGTCCGTAAGCGTAATTGAAGAGGACGAAGTCGCCCCCGGGCCGGAGCACGCGTCGGATCTCCAGAAAGTGTCTCTCGACG